>NZ_JBFBBQ010000043.1:0-75008 GCF_040682775.1 Amycolatopsis sp. NPDC051106
GCGGCGTCCGGGACGCCGAGCCGCAGCCCGGTCATCGGCAGCGCGAGCACGGCCACGACCAGCAGCGCGGCGAGCGTGCACGGGCCCGGCCGCCCGGTCACCCACCGCGCCGGACGGGCCCAGCCGCCGCCGCTCCCCTCCGCCGGGATCCGCATCCGCCGGGCCACCGGCCGCAGCAGCGCGGGCAGCAGGGTCAGCGCCGCAGACGCGGTGAGCAGCACGGAAACCGCGGCGGCGGCGGCGATCCCGTCGAGGAACGGCAGTCCGACGGTCAGCATGCCGGCCAGCGAGACGCACACGGTGATCCCGGCGAACACCACGCTGCGGCCCGACGTCGCCGCCGCGACGGCCAGCGCCGCCGCGGGTTCCGCACCTTCCCGGCGGCCCTGCCGGTACCGCGTGAGCACGAACAACGCGTAGTCGACGCCGACGCCGAGGCCCAGCAACGCGGCAATCTCGGTGCTGATCTTCGGGACGGTCATGACGTGCGACAGCAGCGAGACGACGGCGAGCGCACAGCCCACCGAGACCGACGCGGTGAGCACCGGCAGCACGACGCACGCCACCGAGCGGAACGTCACCAGCAGCACGAGGGCCGCGGCGAGCAGGCCGATCCCGGCGTTGCCCAGGTCCGGCGCGGTGGCCGTCATCGCGGCGAGCTCCCCCGAAGCCCCGGCAGTGAGGTCGCCGGCGGCCCGGACGACGGCCGCGAAGGCGTCCGCCGTGTCCTGGCCGAGGTCGGCGGCCGGCGCGTCGAACCGGACCGGCAGGATCGCCGTCCGGTGGTCGTCCGACACCTGGCCGGGCGGCCCGGCGGCCACGACGTGCGGGAGCGCCGCCAGCCGGGCGGCGAACGCGTCGAGCTGGGCCCGGCCGGTGCCGGTGTCGACCGGGCCGTCCGGCGCACGGACGACGACGCGTTCTTCGCTGCCGGTGCTGTGCAGCAGCCGGGCCGCGGCGGTGCTGTCCGCGGCCGGCAGGTCGACCGTGTCGCGGAAGTCCGCGCCGGCGTGCAGCACGGCGGCGACAAGCCCGACCAGGAGCGTCAGCCACACCGCGACGACCACGCCGGAGTAGCGGAAGCACCACGCAACGACGCCCGTCATGGTGCTCACGCTAACCACGGAAAGGACCGCGAAGATACGGTCCGGGCGCACAAATCGCGGTCCGAAAACCCTTGCGGCCGTGAGTGTTCCGCCGCTTGTCGGCCGCGTGACAAAATCGCGCGCGGCCGTTGGTCCCCGTGTGACAGAACCCGGTCCGGGCGGTTGCCAATCTCGTTTCCGTGTGCGTACATGGCCCTTCGCGACGATGCGGAAGAGGGGTGGCCATGACCCGGACGATCACCGTCCCGCGCCCCCGTGGCACCGGCCGGGCGCACCAGCTGTGGTGTTCGCTGCCGGCCGAGCTCGCGCGGCGGTTCCGGCCGCACGCCGATCCCTTGGCCCGGCGGATCCTCGAAGAGATCCAGCGGGCCGTGCCCGAATACGCCAAGCCCCTCGAAGGCGAGTTCGGGAAGATGATCGTGCTGGCGATCGAGCGGGCCGTGGTCAGCTGCATCGACAGCATCGACGCACTCCCGTCCAGTGTGGACAATTGGCCGAAGTTGTTCCGCGAGGTCGGAAAGCGGGTCCACCACGACGGGGACAGCCTGAACTCGCTGCAGGCCGCCTACCGCGCGGGCGGGCGCGCGGCGTGGCGGTACTTCGCCGAGCTGGGCCAGGCCCACCGCTTCCCGGCGGCCGTGCTGTGCGTCGGCGCGGAGGCGATCTTCGCCTACGTGGAAGAGATTTCGGCGTATTCGGTCGAGGGGTACACGCTGGCGCAGGCGATGGCGACCGGCACACTCGAACGCCGTCGCCGCCGGCTGCTCGAGCTCCTCCTGGCCGGCCCGCCGTCGTCGCCCGCGACGATCGCGACGATGGCCGAGGCCGCGAAGTGGACCATGCCGGAGTGGGTCACGGTCGTCGCGCTCGACCCGCGCAGCGAACAGCACCTGACGCCGGCTCCGCAGGTTCCCGGCGACGTCCTGCTCGACCTCGAAGGCGCCGAGCCCTGCCTGCTGACCCCGAACCCGGACCGCGACCTGCGCGGTCTCGAAGGCCGGCTGCCGGGCTGGCGCGCGGCCGTCGGTCCCCGGGTCCGGCCGGCCGACGCCGCGACGTCGGCACTGTGGGCGCGCCGCACGCTCGGACTGGTCCGCCGCGGGCTGGTGGGCGACCACGCGGTGACGCACACGGACGACCACCTGGCGACGCACTGGCTGCTGCTGGACCGGTTCCTGCTCGACCAGCTCTCGGCGAAGGCGCTGGCGCCGTTCGCGAGCCTGACGGTGAAGCAGCAGGTCCGGCTCGCGGAGACGTTGCTGAGCTGGCTGGAGCACAACGGGAACACGCCGGACATCGCGCAGGCGCTGGGCGTGCACCCGCAGACGGTCCGCTACCGCGTGAGCCAGCTGAGCGACCTCTTCGGCGACCGGCTGGCGGATCCGGCGCGGCGGCTGGAGATCCAGATGGCCCTGCGGGCGCACCAGCTGCTGGACACGTCGCCGCCGGGCGAGCACTGACCCTTGACCCCGCGGCGCCGTCTCCCCCATCCTGTTAGCGCTAACAGCATGGGCGGAGGGGCTGGTCGATGACGCACACCGAACTCACCCGGGAGCTGTTCGGGCGCCTCGGCGGTACCGACGTCCACCGGTACACGCTCGCGCGGCCCGGCGGGCTCACCGTCCGCGTGCTCGACTACGGCGGCGTCCTCCAGTCGGTGGACGCCCCGGACCTTTCCGGGCGGCACGCCGACGTCGTCCTCGGTTACCCCGACCTCGACGGTTACGTCGCGAACAACCGGCCCGGCGCCTCGCGGGTCTTCCTCGGCGCCGTGATCGGCCGGTTCGCCAACCGCATCGCCGGCGGCGCGTTCAGCCTCGACGGCGTCCTGCACCGCGTGCCGGTGAACGACGGGAAGAACAGCCTGCACGGCGGTCCGGCCGGGTTCGACACGCGGGTGTGGTCGGCGACCCCGGTCCCCGACGGTGTCCGGCTCACGCTGGTCAGCCCGGACGGCGACCAGGGTTACCCCGGCCGGCTCGCGGTGGAGGTGACGTACCGCCTCGATGAGCGGCTGCACATCACCTACCGCGCGACCACGGACGCGCCGACGGTCGTCAACCTGACCAACCACACGTACTGGAACCTGGCCGGCGGCGGAACCGTGTACGACCACGCGTTGTCGATCGCCGGCAGCGCCTACTGCCCGACCGACGAGGACCTGATCCCGGTGGGCGACCCGGCGCCGGTCGAGGGCACGCCGTTCGACTTCCGCGACGCGGCGAAGATCGGCGCCCGCCTCGGCGACCCCCACCCCCAGCTGGCGATCGGCCGCGGCTACGACCACAACTGGGTCCTCGACGACGGCGCGCCGTTCGCCGCCCGCGCGTGGGAGCCGACGTCCGGCCGGCTGCTGACGATGTGGACGACCGAGCCGGGTCTGCAGTTCTATTCGGGCAACTACCTCGCGAGCCCCGGCGCGGGCTTCGCGCTGGAGGCCCAGCACTTCCCGGACTCGCCGAACCGGCCGGACTTCCCGAGCACGGTGCTCCGGCCGGGCGAGGTCTACCAGCAGGAGACGGTCTTCGAGCTGACGACGGCGGAGGAACCGCCGGTGGCGTGAGCGACATCCGGGCGCCGGGCGCCGCTCACGCCGTTACCCTCGCGGGTCATGGGAGATCTTGCTGACGACCTCGCGCCCACCGGTGTGCTGCGTGCCGCCGTCAACCTCGGCAACCCCGTGCTGGCCCACGGGACGCCCGACGCGCCCGGCGGGGTCACGGTCGACCTCGCGCGCGAAGTGGCCGCACGGCTGGACGTGCCGGTGGAGTTCGTCTGCTTCGACGCGGCCCGGAAGTCGTTCGAGGCGCTGACCTCGGACGCGGCCGACCTCTGCTTCCTGGCGATCGAGCCGGCGCGCGCGGCTTCGGTGGCCTTCACCGCGCCTTACGTCGTCATCGAAGGCGTGTACGTGGTTCCCGAGGATTCGCCGTTCGGCTCGCCCGCGGACGTCGACCGGCCGGGCGTCCGGGTCGGTGTGAAGCAGGGCTCGGCCTACGACCTGTTCCTGACGCGGACCCTCGCGCACGCGACGGTCGTGCGCGGCCCGGACGGGGTCGTCGCGTTCGAGGAGCAGGGGCTCGAGGTGGCCGCCGGGATCCGGCAGCCGATGACCGCTTATGTGGCCGGCCATCCCGGCACGCGCGTGCTTCCGGAGCGGTTCATGCAGATCCAGCAGGCGGTCGGCACCACGCCGGCGCGCCGGCCCGCGACGGTCGCGTTCCTGCGCGAACTGGTCGAAGAGCTGAAGGCGAACGGGTTCGTCGCCGACGCACTGCGCCGCGCGAACCAGCCGGACGCCACGGTCGCGCCGCCCGCCCTGTCCACGGACGGGTGAGGACGGTCAGAGCCGGGGAAGCACCTGCGTGCGCCAGGCTTCGAAGAACTTCTCCTGGTCCGGACCGATCTGCTGGACGTAGACCTCGTCGAACCCGGCGTCGGCGAACTCGCGGACGGCTTCGACGTGCCGGTCGGCGTCCGGCCCGCACGGGAACTGCCCGCGGACCATGTCCTCGGTGACCAGGCTCGCCGCGGCGGCGTAGTCGGCCGGGGTCGGCAGGATCGAGGGCAGCTTGCCGGGCAGCAGTTCGTTGCGCCAGCGCTGGTGCGCGGTGCGGACACCGTCCTCTTCGGACTCTGCCCAGCAGACCTTCAGGCCGCCCTGCACCGGCTTGCCGCCACCGCCGGCGTCCCGGTACTTCCGGACGAGCTCGGCATCGGGCATGACGGTGCAGAAGCCGTCGCCGGCGCGGGCGGCGAGGTCCGCGGCCGCCGGGCCGAAGGCGGACACGTAGATGGGCACCGGCTCGTCGGGCACGGTGTAGAGCCGCGCGTGGTCGACGGTGTAGTGGCGGCCGCGGTGGTTGACCTCTTTCCCGGTGTGCAGCTGCCGGATGACGTCGATGGCTTCTTCGAGCATCTCGAGCCGCACCGCGGGCGGCGGCCACTGCGCGCCGGTGACGTGCTCGTTGAGCGCCTCCCCGGTGCCCACCCCGAGCACGAACCGGCCTTCGCACTGCACGGCGGCGGTGGCGGCGGCCTGCGCGACGACGGCGGGGTGCATCCGGATGATCGGGCAGGTCACGGCGGTGGAGATCGGCAGTGAGGTGACCTCGCTGAGCGCGCCGATCACCGACCAGACGAAGGGGCTGTTGCCTTGTTCGTCGAGCCAGGGGTGGAAGTGATCGGAGATCCACAGCCGCTCGAACCCGGCGTCCTCCGCGAGCCGGGCCTGGCGGACCAGCTCGCGGGGAGAGAACTCTTCGGAGGAAAGGAAGTACCCGACGCTCACCATGATCGATGGCTACCACGGTGGCGCCGGGCGAAACGTGGTGGACGGCCTCGCGATTTCGGGCGGCCCGTACCGCTGCCGTGGCCGTCACTCTGCGCGGTCCCCGGTCCACGGACAGATATCGCTTTCTCGTCGCCGCCGTCATCGGTGCAACATAGCGTCTTCTCGACGGTCGCAACGAGTGCTACGTTTCCTGTGGTCCAGGCCGATCCGAGGAGCTGCGATGAGGCTTACTCCCAGCGCTCACACCGACTCGTTCTGCCGGGACCGGCTGCCGCCCGGGGACCAGTGGCCGCGGCTCGTCTTCGACCTCCCCGAGCTCACCTACCCCGACCGGCTCAACGCCGCCACCGCGCTGCTCGACGGCGCCGTCGAGCGCTTCGGTGCCGACCGGCCGTGCCTGCGCTCCCTCGACGAGACCTGGACCTACGGCGAGGTGCTCGCGCGCGCCAACCGCATCGCGCACGTCCTGACCACCGAACTCGGGATCGCCCCCGGGAACCGCGTCCTGCTGCGCGGCACCAACACGCCGTGGCTGGCGGCCTGCTGGCTGGGCGTCCTCAAGGCCGGCGCCGTCGCCGTCACCACGATGCCGATGCTGCGCCGCCACGAGCTCGGCAAGATCGTCGACCGCGCGCGGCCGGCCGTCGCCCTGTGTGACGAGCGCCTGCTCGACGAGCTGCCGCCCGGGCTGCCCGTCGTCTCCTACGGCACCGACCTCGCCGGACGCTGCGCGCGGCACCCGGCGACCTTCGACGACGTGCCGACCGCCGCCGACGACGTCGCGCTGCTCGCCTTCACCTCCGGCACCACCGGGACGCCCAAGGCGACGATGCACTTCCACCGCGACCTGCTGGCGATCGCCGACACCTTCTCCCGGCACGTCCTCCGCCCCACCGCGGACGACGTCTTCTGCGGCACCCCTCCCCTCGCGTTCACCTTCGGCCTCGGCGGCCTCCTCGTCTTCCCGCTGCACGCCGGCGCGTCCGTGCTCCTCCTGGAACGCGCCACGCCCCGGGAGCTGGCCTCGATCGTCGCCGAGCGGTCGGTGACCGTGCTGTTCACGGCGCCGACCGCCTACCGCGCAATCCTCGGCGCCGGCGACGGCCCGCTCCTCAAGGGCGTGCGGCGCGCCGTCTCCGCCGGCGAAGCCCTGCCCGCCGCCGTGGCCGAGCAGTACCGCGACCTCGTCGGCCGCCCGCTCATCGACGGCATCGGCAGCACGGAGATGCTGCACGTCTTCATCTCCGCGGCCGACGACGCCGCCCGCCCCGGCACCACCGGCACCGTCGTGCCCGGGTTCCGCGCCGCCGTACTGGACATCGACGGCACACCCGCGCCCGACGGCACGCCCGGGCTGCTCGCCGTGCAGGGCCCCACCGGCTGCCGCTACCTCGAGGACCCACGGCAGGCCGACTACGTCCGTGACGGCTGGAACATCACCGGCGACACCTACGTCCGCGAACCCGGCGGCTACTTCCGGTTCGTGGCGCGCAGCGACGACATGATCGTCTCCTCCGGTTACAACATCGCCGCTCCCGAGGTCGAAGAGGTGCTGCTGAGCCACCCGGACGTCGACGAGTGCGCGGTCGTCGGCACGCCCGACCCGGATCGGGGCGCGGTCGTGACCGCCTTCGTCGTGCCGCGCCCCGGCGCCACCCCGGGCCCGGACCTCGTGCACGCCCTGCAGGAGCACGCCAAAGCCGTTGCGGCGCCGTACAAGTACCCGCGCCGGGTGCGGTTCCTCGACGCCTTGCCGCGCAACGCGAGCGGGAAGCTCCAGCGCTTCCTGCTGCGCGAGCGGTGACGGGGGTGACGGGCCCGCTGCCGAGGTGGGGTGGCGGTGGGCCCGTCACGTCTGGGGAGTGCCGGGGACATGCCTCCATCCTAGCCGGGGAATCGAACATCTGTTCGCTTCTCTTCGGGTGAAATACGACTACGAAACGTCACCAAGTCGCCGATATTTCGCGCCTCGACAACACTTCCGGGTGACGTGAAGTCCTCAATGGACACTGGCGGAGCACGGCAAACGCGTCGAACGTCCCGTCCGCGGACCCGTCACGCGGACCGCCCGCGCCGCCGAACCGGCCGTGCGATCCGGGCGCCGTCGGCGATAAAACTCCTGACACGCACTGACCTGCGCCGGAGGACCATCACCCCGACGCGCCGCCGAGGCGGTGACGGGGCCGGAAACCCGGTCCCATAAAGTCTTCGCGCAGCCAACCGGAGGTGAACGCCCGCGTGCCCGACGTCGACTACTACGAGGTGCTCGGCGTCCGCCGGGACGCCACGGCGGCCGACGTCAAGACGGCCTACCGCCGGCTGGCGAAGACGATGCACCCGGACGGCGGCGGCACCGTCGGCACGTTCCGGCTGCTCCGCGAGGCCTACGACGTCCTGAGCGACCCGGTCGCCCGCGCGCGGTACGACTCGGGCGGCGCGACCGTGGTGCCCGTCCCGGTCCGGCCGCGGCCCCGCAGGCGTTTCGGGGACGAGCCCGGGTTCGTCCCCGACCTGCCCGAACTGGACGCCGAAGACCTGAGCTGGTGGCACTTCGCCGGGCAGGACACGCGGATGCGCCACGGCCGCCGCCGCGGGCCCGGGCACACGCCGGTGGTCGCCGCGGTGGGCGGGATGGTGCTGGTGCTGCTGCCGCTGGTCACCGGGGTCGGGTTCAGCACGCCGGTGCTGATCGTCTGGCTGCTGCTCACCGCCGGCACCGCGCTGCTCGTCCAGCGCCTGGCCCGCGGCTACCTGCGGGCGAACAAGGCCCGCGAGGCGTACGCCGAGGAGTTCGGCGGCCGCACCGTGTTCGGCGCGCCCGGCACCGAACGCGAAGAGCTCGCCGAGCGCCTCACCGCCGACCTGCTCGAGACCTACCTGACCCGGCTGCCCGGAGCGCGGATCTTCCACGGGCTCGCGTGGCCCGGGTCGGTGTTCGCCGACGTCGACCACGCGGTGCTGTGCGGCAAGCGGCTGGTGCTGATCGAGTCGAAGCTGTGGCTGCCGGGCCATTACGAGACGGCCGAGGACGGCAGGCTGCTGCGCAACGGCCGCCCCTTCCGCGGCGGCGGCAGCCGGCTGGCCGAGAGTCTCGCCGCGTACCGCGACCTGCTGCCCGGCGTGGCACTGCGCGGCGCGATGATCGTGTACCCGAGCCGCAGCGGCGATCTGACGACGGCCGACCCGGGAGATCTGCCCGCCGCCCCGATGACACCCGAGGAGTTCCTGCACGAGATCGGTGAGTGGCTCGCGGCGGATCCGTCCACTGTGGATCACCAGGCACTGAGGACAATGCGCGACCAGGTAGTGGGCGGCGGCCGGGCGGCCTGAGCTCCGGCGGGATGCTGGTGGGTCACTTCGCGGGCATCGGGTGTACCTCGCTGCGGCGACGAGCTAGCCGCAGCCGGCTTGTGTCGGAACGTTGGCTCGCGTACCTGAGGGGTCGGCTCACGTACCTGGAGAGTCGGCTCGCGTAGCCGAAGAGTCGGCTAGCGTATCGGGAGAGTCGGCTCGTACGCGGGCGGCCCGGCTTGCGGCGGTCGTGCGAGGCTGGGGCGTGTGAATTCCGCCGCCACGCTGGGCACCGTGCTGTTGGCCTACCTGCCGGCGGCCGTCTCCCCCGGTCCGAACTTCGTGCTCATCGCGCACACCGCCGCGGCCGGGACCCGGCGGGCCGCGGTGGCCGTCGCGCTCGGGGTGGTCGCCGCGGGTGGGGTGCTGGCCGCCGTTGCCGTCTTCGGGTTGGGCGGTGTGCTCGCCCGCGCGCCGTGGCTGGCCGCCGGCCTGCGCGTCGTCTGCGGTGGCTATCTGGCCTGGCTCGGCGTGCGGCTGTGGCTGCGGGCCCGCGAACCGCAGAAGACCGCGAACCGCAGGAACGAGACCGCACCGCTGGAACGCAGGACCGAGAAAGCCCGGCCACCCGGAAACCGCCCCGCCGAAGCCCCGCCGCGCGACTCCGGCGTCGCGAATGACTCATTCGCGGCGCCGGAAGTCCCGAATGAGTCACCGCGAACCGGCGCCGGTCGCGGGAAGGGGAACCACTTCCGCCGAGGCGTGGTCAGCAACGTGACCAACCCGAAAGCCGCCGCGTTCTTCGGCAGTGTGCTCACCGCCGCGCTCCCGCCGACCGAACCCGCCGCCGTCAAAGCCGCCGCCGTCGCGCTCATCCTGGCCACCTCGGCCGCCTGGCACCTGTCCGTGGCCCTGCTGTTCTCCGCCCCCGCCACCCGGCGCTGGTACGCCCACGCGAAACCCGCCCTCGACCGCGTCGTCGGCTCGATCCTCGTGGTCCTCGGCCTTTTACTCGCCGCAACGCCGTGAAGGCCTCCCCGCCCGAGAGCGAGGAGGCCTTCACGAACCGAAACGAACCTACCGAGCCCCACCCGAAGCGCGCTGCTTCTGCGCGTGCGCGGAGCGGGTGCAGACCTCGCCGACGTCGACCGTCTGGCCGCGGTCGGCGTACACGTCCGCCACGCCCACCAGCTGGCCCTTGGGCGACGTGCACGTCAGCTGGTAAGCCTCCTTGGGCCCGTACGTCGGCGGGATCGGCGACGCGAACGACACGTCACCGCTCCAGTCGTCGACCGTGGCCGGGTCGGCCTGGTCGTAGTTGACCACCACGGCGCGGTAGTCGCCGGCCGGCGGGTCGAACAGCACGGCGTGCTCGGACGTCGTGCCGCCGTTCGCCGACGAGCTGACCAGGTTGCCCGCCGCGTCGTAGATGAACAGGTCCCAGTCGGTCGCGGTGTTGGCCCAGTTGATGTTGACGCTGAACTTCCCGTTGTCGACCTGCGGCAGGCCGTTGACGTGGAAGGTGAACGAGTCACCCGCCGGGTCGGCCGGGTAGTTCTCGTTGATCGGCGGCACCCCGGCCGGGTTGGTCACCGCGATACCCTGCTGCGCCGGGCCCTGCGGGTCGCGCCCGTAGCGGCCGGCCACGTACGGCCGGGTCGACGGGTTGACCGACCAGGCGAACCGGCCGCCGGTCGTGGTGAACTTCGAGTTCAGGTCGTCGGTGATGTAGATCGGCGGCTTGGTGGAGCCGTCGGGCTGGATCACCGGCGACGTCGGCGTCTGGAACGTCTTGTGCAGCTTGAGCTGGTAGCCCTTCGGCGCCGAACCGATCAGCGTCGAGTGCTGCTGCGGGTCGGCCGCGCTGCCCAGCTGGTCCAGGAAAGCCTGCCGGTTGCCGCCCTTGCCGGCCCCGGTCGACGGTGCGAGGCCCGCGTACTCCGCGACGACGCTGTCGGCGTAGGGACCGTGGAAGCCGTTGCCGCCGACCTCGATGGTGAAGCCCCAGCCGCCGGTGGCCCAGTACGACCAGTCCTCGGTGCTGCCGGTGGTGTCGTACAGCGCCCAGCTCGGCTGGCTGGTGTAGCCGTTGCGCGACGCCATCTTGTCGCCGAGGGCCTTGTAGGCCGGCTCCTCCAGCGGCGGCCGGACGTCGGCCACGCCCGGCGGGCGCAGCACCAGCGCGGCCACCGTGTGCATCGTCATCAGGTTGGTCACCTGGCGCGAGGACACGATCGAGCGCACGTTGCGCACCTCGGGCTCGCTGAACGGCGCGGACCCGCGGAAGGTGTCGCCGCTCCAGGCGAGCTCGGCGCCGGCGCCGCCCCAGAAGCCGCCGTAGTTGCGGTTCGGGTCGGTGCCGCGGACGCGGCCGCCGGGGTTGGCCTTGCAGACGCCGGTGGCGTACTGCGGCGGCGAGTCGTTGACGTTGCAGTTCTTGCGCTTCATTTCATAGTCGAACCGCGTGAAGTCGCCCTTCGGCTCGGCCTCGCGGGAAATCTCGAAGCCGTCCGGGTTGATGATCGGCACGACGATGTTGCGGGTCTTGCCGACCAGGCTGCGGATCCCGGCGTCGCGAGAGTACCCGTTGACCAGCTCGTACGCCCATTCGATGACGTGCTCGGCGGCCGGCCACTCCCGGGCGTGGTGCACGCCCATGGTGAAGTTCACCGGCTTGCCGTCGGTGACGTTCTTGACGTCGGTGGCGATCTCGACGCCGACGACGTCACGGCCTTCCCAGGTCGACTCGGGCATGGTGAACGCCGAGACGAGGCCGGGGTTCTTGCGGGCCAGTTCCTTGAGCTCGTAGTTGTAGTCGTAGAGGTGCCGGTAGCTCGTGCGCCCGGACGGCAGCACCGAAGCGGCGGTCTTCGCGGCGTACTGGCGGTCGGTCTTCGCGTCCTGGACCGACTTGGCCGAGAGGTCGGCTTCGATCACCTTCGACTTGAAGCCGCTGTTCTTGAGCAGCTGGCGGTCGGCGTCGTCGGCGAGGACGACCTCGATCCCGGTCGCGTCACCCTTCTCCGTGACGTCGAGGCCGGAAGCCGTCAGCTTGTTCTTGTCGGCGCGCGTCGGCGTCTCGACCCGGACCAGCTGCGCCTTCTGCGCGGTCGTCGGCGTGCCCTGCGGGGTCAGCGCCAGGAAGTCGACGCCGAGCTGGGCCCGGTCGGCCGAGCCGCCGTAGCGGCAGCCCTGGACGACGAGCTGCTGGCCCTTCTTCACGAAGCTTTCGGCGAGTTCGTGGGTGCGCAACGCCGTGGAGGCGGCGACCACCGCGCCCGTCGCCTTGTCGAACACGGCGACGTCCCAGTCGCCTTCGGCGCCCGAGGCCGGCTTCAGCCGAGCCTGGACCAGTCCGTCCACAGTGGACGTCAGCTCGCGTCGATCGGTGCCCGCGGTGCCTTTGGGCAGCACTTTCGCGAAGCACGAGCGCGGTACCGACTTGTCGGCACGCACGATGTTCTGGGCCGCGCCGGCGGTACCGGCCGGTAACGTGACGAACGCCGCCGCCAGCGCCACGACCGAAGCCGCCAGCACCAGTCTTCTTGGTGAATTCCCCACAGGCAAAGGACCTCCTCGACGAGACCGGCACAGCACGGACGTACCGGTAGCGAGTGACCGTAATGGACGAAAACCGGCTACGGTAACCGCCGTAAGTCGTACAGCCTTGACCCGGTTTTCACACGAAGGTTCGCCCAAAAGGACATTTCACCGGGAGTTCAACCGCCCGTCGGCTACTGTCGGTTCATGGTCACGATCCCTGCGCGACGGACGTCGCTCGCGGTCTCGCTGAGCGGTCTCGCCGCCCTCGTGATCGGCGCCGCGCTGGTGCTGCTGCTCCAGGTCATCCCGCCCACGGACCAGATCAGCGCGACCCGCCGCACGATCAGCGAATACGGGTTGTCGGACCACAAGTGGGTGTTCGACCTGGCGGTGATCCTGGTGGCGCTGGGCTCGGCGGCCGGGCTCGCCGTCCTGCACAGCCAGCGGCGGCTGCCCGTGCCCGCGGCCATCCTGGGGACACTGTGGACGGTCGGGTTGCTGGTCATCGTGGCCTTCCCCAAGCCGGACTGGGCCACCGTCTCCCGCGCGGACTTCGGCGGCACGCTGCACCGGATCGCGAGCGTGGTGGCGTTCGTCGCGCTCCCGCTGGCCGTGCTGGTCGCGGCACGGGCGGCGTTCCCGGGCTCTCCCGGGCGCCGGTGGCTCGCCCGCGTGCTGGCGATCGCGTCGCTGGGCTGGTTCGCGGTGATCCTCGGGGCCGTGGTGGTGGCCGCGGTGGAGGACGGCCGCTGGTGGACGCTCATCCCGCTCGGCCTCGTCGAACGCGGGATGGCGCTGACGGAGCTGGTCGCGCTCGGCGTCCTGCTGGCTCCGGCGCGGAGTCAGGAGCGGTAGAGCTCCGTCAGCAGGGCAGCGGCCAGGTGCGTTGCCGGGTGAGCGTCGCGGTGGCGCCAGATCAGGCGGACCGGCACGGGGTCCGCGTCGCGCAGTGGCCGGTAGCGGATGCCGTCACGCCGGTACTGCGCCGCGGTCGCCTCGGGCGTGACGCCGACGCAGCGGCCGGTCGCGATCGCCGCCAGCCAGTCGTCGATGTCGTGGGTGTACTCCACCGCCGGCCGGGCGTCCTCGGGCCACAGGTCCGGGGTCGTGGTGCCGGTGCGCCGGTCGACGACGAGCGTGCGGCCGCTCAGCTCGGTCAGCCGGATCACGCGGCGCCGCGCCCACGGGTCGTCGGACGCGAGCGCGACGACCCGGCGTTCGCGGCCGACGAGCACGTGGGAGTACCGGCGCGTGTCGACGGCGGTGCGGACGACGGCCAGGTCGCAGCGCCCCTCGGCCAGGCCGCCGGTCGCCGTGTTGGTCCGCACCAGCTGCAGCTCGACGCCCGCGTACCGGTCCTGCCAGCGCCGCTGGAACTCGGCGGTGTGGCGGCCCACCGCCGACCACGCGTGCCCGAGCCGGAGCCGGGTGTGCCCGGTCGTGACCTCGTGGACCAGGGTTTCCGCGTCGGCCAGCAGGCCCCGGGCGCGGGCCAGGACCGTGACGCCGGCCGTGGTCGGTTCGACGGTCCGGCTGGTGCGGTGCAGCAGCCGGACGCCGAGGATCCGCTCCAGCGCGAGCAGCGTCCGCGACACCGTCGCCTGGGACACGCCGAGCTCGATTGCGGCGTCGGTGAAGCTCCCGGTGTCCACGACCGCGACGAGGTGCCGCAGGTGGCGCAGCTCCAGCGCGGACTCGGCATCCATACGTGCAGCGTATAGCCGGCGTGTCGGATGCATTTTGCGTATGCGTCGCGGGCCGTGACAGTCGGGGCATGACAAGCGAAGGACGCTGGCGCGGGGCCGCGCTGATGACGGGCAGCGGGCTGTCCAACCAGGTCGGGGCGTCGGTCGCGGCGCTGGCCTTCGCGCACCTCGGGCCGACCGGCGTCGTCGCCGTCCGGCAGTGGGTCGCGGCCGTGGTGCTGCTCGCGACCGCCCGGCCGCGGCTGCGCGGGTTCACCGCCGCCCAGTGGCGGCTCGTCCTGGCCCTGGCGGTGGTCTTCGGGACGATGAACCTCTCGCTCTACAGCGCGGTCGACCGCGTCGGCCTCGGCCTGGCCGTCACGCTGGAGTTCCTCGGTCCTCTCGGCGTCGCCCTGGCCGGGTCGCGGCGGCGGAGTGACCTGCTGGGCGCGCTGGTCGCGGCGGCCGCGGTGGTAGTGCTGGTGCGGCCGCGGCCGAGCACGGACTACCTCGGCATCGGCCTGGCGCTGCTCGCCGCCGCCTGCTGGGCGGCCTACATCCTGCTCAACCGCGCGGTCGGCGCGCGCATCCCCGGCGTCGCGGGCTCGGCGGCGGCCGCGGGCGTGTCCGGGCTCGCGTACGTGCCGGTCGGCGTCTGGGCGATGATCGCGCACCGGCCGGACCTCGGCGCGGTGCTCGCGGCGGTGACCGCCGGTGTCCTGTCGTCGGCCGTGCCGATGCTGGCCGACCTGCTGACGCTGCGGCGGGTCCCGGCTCCGGTGTTCGGCACGGTGATGAGCGTGAACCCGGTCCTGGCCGCGCTCGTCGGGTGGGTCGTGCTCGGCCAGCGTCTCGACGCGCTGTCGTGGGCCGCGATCGCCGTGATCGTCGCGGTCAACGTGCTGGCGGTGCTCAGACCTGCCGCAGCACCGGCTCCGTCGTCTCCGTCAACCGCGGATCCGGCCGCTCCCCCGACATCGCCAGGAAGCCCCGGGCCACCCGGAGCAGCAGCGGCCAGTTCTTCGGCTTCTTCTTGTCCACCCCGCCGATCAGCTGCTTGAGCATCGAGAGCGTGTCGAAGTAGATGCGCTCGCAGACGAGCTTTTCCTCCGCGTCGAACACGAAGTAGGCCGTCATGCGGACGCGGAAACGGGACCCGGTCGCCGGGATCGCGCCGAGCGGGCCGAGGTGCGTGCCCAGCAGCCAGAACTCGACGACGACCGCGTCGGCGCTGTGCCGCAACGCGATCAGCTCGTGGTGCTGGTCGGGGAACGCGGTGCGGGTGTCGTGGTAGTAGCCGCGGACGGCGCCGGCGCCGTCGTGCACCGTCATCGTCGCGATCACCTCGTAGTGCGGGTGCGGAAACGTCGCGAGCGTGGCGTCCCAGTCCTGGGCGACCTCGTCGCGGAAGTGGTCGAGCACCAGCTTCTGCCGGGCCGCGAGGACTTCGGGCGCGGGGATGTCGAACTCGGTCATCGGCGCTCCTTAAATCTACGGTGTAGGTAATTCAGGATAACCTACACTGTAGGCACGCCGATGGAAGGGGACGCCGTGCTCGAAGGAACCCTCGCCCGCGCCAAGCCGGTGATCAGGTGGGGGCTCGGCCACGCGCTCCCCCGGACCGTGCTGCGCCGCGAAGCCCGGCGCGGCGACCTCCAGGGCCGGATGGTCGTCGCCGCGGCCGACGGACGCGACCTGACCGGGCTGTTCGAGGAGATCCGCGCCGCCGGCCCGCTCGCGCGCACCCGCTTCGGCTGGATGACCACGACGCACGCCGCGGTCCGGGAAGTGCTGTCCAGCGACGACTTCCGCGTCGGCGTCATCGGCTCGGACGGCTCGCCGCTCGGCCGCCTGGTCGAGTGGTCGGCCGGCGAGCACCTGCACCCGGTGCGGCCGCCGTCGCTGCTCGCCGTCAACCCGCCGGAGCACACGCGCTACCGCAAGCTGGTCACCGGCGTCTTCACCGTGCGCGCCGTCGAGCAGCTGCGCGGGCGCGTCCAGGAGATCGCCGACGGCCTGCTCGACGAGCTCGACCCCGGCCGGCCGCTCGACCTCGTCGAGTCCTACTGCAGCCTGCTTCCGGTGACCGTGATCAGCGAGATCCTCGGCGTGCCGACGGCCGATCTGGGCAAGGTGCTGTCGCTGGGCGCGGCGGCCGCGCCCAGCCTCGACCTCGGCCTGGGCTGGCGCACGTTCCGCCACGTCGAGACCGCGCTGGGCGAGTTCGACACCTGGCTCGGCGAGCACCTCGACCACCTGCGCCGGCACCCCGGCAAGGACCTGTTCAGCAAGCTCGTCGCGGCCCGCGACGGCGGCGTCGGCCTCACCGAGACGGAGCTGAAGTCCACCGCGGGCCTGGTGCTCGCGGCCGGCTTCGAGACGACCGTCAACCTGCTCGGCAGCGGGATCGCGCTGCTCGCGGGCGACCCCGGGCAGCTCGCCGTCCTGCGCGAGCGGCCGGAGCTGTGGGGCAACGCCGTCGAGGAGGTCCTGCGGTACGACCCGCCGGTCCTGCTGACCGGCCGGCTCGCGACACGCGCGACCGAGGTCGCCGGGGTTCCCCTGCCCCGCGGCGCGCTGGTCACCACGGTGCTGGCCGGCGCGAACCGCGACCCCGGGGTGTTCACCGATCCGGGCACGTTCGACGTCACGCGAGACGGCGCGCGCGACCACGTGGCGTTCGGCGCCGGCCGCCACCACTGCCTGGGCGCCTCGCTGGCGCGCATGGAGGGCGAAATCGGCCTGCGCACGATCTTCGGCCGGTTCCCGGACCTGCGCGTGCTGCCCGGGGGCCGCCGCCGGGAGACGCGGATCCTGCGCGGCTACGAAAGCCTGCCGGCGGTGCTCGCCCCGTGACGACCCGGCGAGGCCGTCCCCCCAGGGACGCGGACGTCTTGTCGCGCGCGCGGATCCTGAAGGAGGCGCTGGCGCTCGTCGACGAAGAGGGCTTGGCCGCGGTGAGCATGCGAAAGCTCGCGCGCCGGCTCGGCGTCGACCCGATGAGCCTGTACAACCACGTCGACGGCAAGGACGCGCTGCTGGACGGCGTCGCCGAGGTGCTGCTGGCGGCGATCCCGGCGCCGGTTCCCGGCGGGGACCTGCGGGAGACGATGTCCGCGCTGGCGCACGGGTTCCGGGCCGCGATGCTCGATCACCCGCGCGCGGCGCCACTGGTGCTGACCCGCCAGCTCGCGTCGATGACGGCGCTCTCGCCGGTCGAGGCCGTGCTCGGCCCGCTGCTCGCGGCGGGCTACCCGCCGGACCGCGCGGTGCACGGGCTGCGCGCGGTCCTGGCGTTCCTGATCGGGACGCTGATGCGGGAGGTCGACGCGGCGCCGACGTTCAGCGGCACCGGCGACGAGGGCCGGCTCGCGGACCTCTCGGCGTCCGGGCTGCCTGCCGTCGCCGCGGCGGCGCCGTACCTCGCGGTGTGCGACCACGAAGCGGAGTTCGAGTTCGGGCTGGGCATCCTGCTCGACGCGCTGGCGCCGTGACGCGGCGTCAGCGGAGGCGTTCGTGCAGCGCCGCCATGCGGGCGTCGAGGTCCGCCGCCGTCCGGGCCGCGGCCGCGAGCTCGCCGGCGAAGTCGTCCGGGACGTCGTCGGCGTACTTGTAGGACAGCTTGTGCTCGACCGCGGCCCAGAAGTCCATCGCGATGGTGCGCAGCTGCACCTCGACCTTGACCTTCTCGACCCGGTCGGACAGGAACACCGGGATCCGCACGATCAGGTGCAGGCTGCGGTAGCCGTTGGCCTTCGGGCGCGCGATGTAGTCCTTGGTGCGCAGCAGCTCGACTTCGTCCTGGGCGGTGAGCATGCGGGCGACCTGGTGCACGTCGGAGACGAACGGGCAGACCACGCGGATGCCGGCGATGTCGTCGAGGACGTGCGCGGCGGCGATCCAGTCGTCGCCGAGGCCGCGGCGGCGGACCTTTTCCTTGATCGCCTCCGGCCGCTTCACCCGGCTCGTGATGTGCTCGATCGGGTCGTGGCGGTGGACGAAGTCGAACTCCTCGCTGAGGATCCGCAGTTTCGTCATCAGCTCTTCGATGGCGAACTTGTACATCAGCAGGAATCGCGGGAGTTGCCCGGCGACGGCGAGCTCGTCGGCCGCCTCCCGCAGGTCCTCGGCCGCCGGATCGGTGGTCACTGAAGCCTCGTGCTGTCGTCGGTCGTTTTCCGAGCACCAGGTTACTGGGCTCCCTCGGGTCAACGAGCAGCGGCGGGCCGGAGTTCCCGCACGTCACCGGATCGGGTCACCGAAGCCGTGCAGGCGGCGGGCCGAGGGGCAGAGGGTTGTCGGTGCACGCTGACCTGCACGCACCGGATCGGGGCAGGCGGGGCCACGGGATCAGTGGGGCACTTGGTGCAGGTGGTTCGCGCTGGCGGAGGGTGTGCACCGGCCCGCCGCCGGTGCACACCCTCCTGGTCTCACTTGCCTTCGGTGGTGGTTTCGGTCGTGCTGTCGGTCGCGGTCTCGGTGCCGGTTGCGGTCGCGCTCCCGGCCGAGGCCGCGACGCACTTCTCCGCTACCGCGGCGGCCGCTGCCTGCTCCGCCGCGTCGCCGGCCTTCTTGTTCTTGCCCTTGGCCTTCTGCTGGCCGTTCTGCTCGGCGGCCATGCCCTGCTGGTCCGCGGCCGCGCCGGAGTCGGCGGTGGCTTCGGTGACACAGGCCAGGATGGCGGTGCAGTCCTGCGCGGAGACTTCGTTCTGAGCCGCGGCTTCATCCTTCGCCGCGGCTTCGTCCTGGGCTGCCATGCCCTGCTGGTCGGCCATGCCGTTTTCGTTGGCCATACCGTTCTGGTCAGCCGCACCATTCTGCTCGGCCATGCCGTTCTGCTTGGCCGCGCCGTTGCCGTCGGCCATGCCGTTCTCGGCGGCAGCGCCGTTCTCGGCAGCCATACCGTTCTCCTTGGCCGCGCCGTTCTGGTCAGCCATACCGTTCTGCTTGGCCGCGCCGTTCTGCTTGGCCATACCGTTGCCGTCGGCCATGCCGTTCTCGGCAGCCGCGCCGTTCTCCGCAGCCATGCCGTTGGCGTCGGCCACTCCGGCGGCCTGGGCCACGCACTTCTCGACCACGTCGCAGGCCTGGACCGCCGCGTCGGCCTGAGCGGCGTCGTCTTCGGCGGCCGCGTCCTGCTGGCCGGCCATGGCGTTCTCCTCGGCCGCGCCGTTCTTCGCGGCCTTGCCCTTCTGCTTCGCCTTGCCGTTGGCGGCCTCGCCCTGGCCGGCAGCTTCCTGCTGGTCGGCCATACCGTTCTCGCCGGCGGCCATACCGTTCTCGTCCTGCTGGGCGGCCTTGCCGTTCTTGGCCTTGCCGTGGGCCATGCCGTTGCCGCCGGCCTGGGCGTCCTCTTCGGCGACCGCGTCCTGCGCGGCCGCGTCGACGACCGCCGCGCACTGGGTCGCGACCGCGTTCGCCGCCACCGCTCCGCCGCAGCCGGCCGCCGCGCGGCGCTGCTGGATCTGGTCGACCACCGCCTGGCGGTTGGCTATCCGGGCCGCCGACTGGGCGTCCGGCGCCGCCTGCTGGCCCGCGATGAACGTGAGGTTGTTCTGCAGCGCCGTGTCCAGGCCGCCGCAGCTCTCCGTCGCCGCGTTGCTCGCCGGGCTGCTGAGGGCGATCGCCGTCGCCGTCGCCCCCGCGACTCCCAGCAGCGCCGCCAGCCCGATCGTGGCCTGTTTGCGGTGTCGTCCGGTACTGCGTCCGTGGGGCATCAGCCCCTCCTCTCTGGTCGCCACCTCACCACGGCACACGGCGCGACGCCGTGAACGGTTCACCGCAAAGGAAAAACAACCAGAGAGTCCACTGTAGACGAAGAGGGCGCGCGGCACCGGCGAACCGGCGGCCCGCCGGTTCGCCCCCTGACTACCAGAGCCGGAGTAATCCGGAGGTAAACCCGCGGGCCGGACGCCGGGACTAGCCCAGCTCGGCCAGCTGCGGCACGGCCGGGGCCATGCCCTCGATCCACGCGGCCGGCGAGCCCGAGGTCGGCGTGATGATCGCCGTCTGCACGCCGAGCTTCGCGTAGTCGGCCATGGCCCGGACGAAGTCGTCGCGGGTCTCCGGCGTCGGACGCGGGTTGTTGGCCAGGACCGTCTTGCGGATCTCGTCGTAGTCGCGGCCGACGTCGTCGCAGTGGCCGCGCAGCACGTCCAGCTTGTGCGCGACGTCCTCGGGCGAGGACGCGAAGAGGTTGCACGCGTCGCCGTACTGCGCGACGAGCCGCAACGTCTTGCGCTCTCCCCCGCCGCCGATGAGCACCTTCGGGCGGCTGATCGGCTGGGGCGAGCACAGCGTCTCGGCGAGCTGGTAGTGCTTGCCCTCGAACGGGCCGTTGTTCTCCGGGTCCCACATCTGCCCGCAGATGCGCAGCGTCTCCTCCAGCCGCTCGAACCGCTCGGCGACCGGCGGGAACGGCACGCCCATCCCCCGGTGCTCGCGCTCGTACCAGGCCGCGCCGACACCTAGCACGGCCCGGCCGCCCGAGAGGACGTCGAGGGTGGTGACGATCTTCGCGAGCAGGCCGGGGTGCCGGTAGGTCACGCCGGTGACGAGCAGGCCGAGCTCGACCCGGGACGTGTGCGCGGCGAGGAAACCGAGGGCGGTGTAGCCCTCCAGCATGTTCGACTCGGCGGGCAGGCCCGTCGGCTCGATCTGGAAGTAGTGGTCCATGAAGGACAGCCAGGTCGCCCCGGCCTCCTCCGCCGCGCTGCCCACCCGGGCGAGCTCACCGGCGATGGCGGTGGTCCCGCCGTCGATGTCGAAGATGGGGAGGTGGAAACCGAGCTCCATGAAACGTTCTCCTGACGTGCGGTCGGCGTGACCCTCACGCTAGAGCCTGGAGCGCGCTCCAGGTCAAGCTAGCTCAGCCGCGCCACCAGGTCGGTGGCGATCCGGCGCTCCACCGGCGCCGGGACCGGCTGGACCTCGGCGGCCAGCCCGCCCGCGGCCACCTCCGCCAGGCTGCGGACCTGCAGGGTGAGGCCCAGGTCCATGGCCTGGACGGAGTTGCCGTTCGCGGCGGTCAGGTTGAGCATCCGGCCCTGGTCGAGGACGACGATCTCGCGGCCGTCGGCGAGCACGTGCCCGACCCGGCGGCCGGGTTCGCCGTACTCGACCGTGTGGATCGTCGCCGACCGCAGCGCGGCCGCGTCGATCTCCCACGCGAAGTGCCCGACCCCGGCGAGCAGGGCGCCGTCGGGCAGGGCCGCCAGCTCCGCGGAGCCGACGACGCCCGGGGCGCCGGTCGCGGTGAAGACCGCCTGCGCGTCGGACAGGACCTCGACCGAGGAGCCGGCCCGGTGACCGTCCAAAATGGCCTGGAGCGCGCGCATCGGGTCGGTGTCGCACACCGCGACCCGCGCGCCGAGGCGGGAGAGGGTGTCCGCGACGCCCTTGCCGCACGGCCCGTAGCCGAGCACCGCAGCGCGCATCCCCGGCACCATCAGGTTGGTGGCGTTGAGAAATCCCTGCACGACGCTCTGGCCGACCCCGAACTCGTTCTCCACCAGCAGCTTCAGCCGCGAGTCGTTGATCACGACGACCGGGTGGCGCACGCGCGCCTCCCGCAGCCGCACGCCGCCGGTGGTCGTCTCCTCGGTGCCGCCGAGGTACCCCGCGGGCGGCCCGGACGCCAGCAGCGACAGGGTCAGGTCGGCGCCGTTGTCGAGGGTGAGGTCCGGCTCGCACTCGAGGACCTTCGCGACGTTCCGGGCGTGGCCGGCGTCATCGTCGGCGCGGCGCGTGTGCACCCGCACCCCGAGCGTGCGGAGGGCGTCGGCGACGTCGTCGTGGGTGGTGCCGGGCGAGCCGGTCAGCGTGACGTCGACGCCGGCGCGGGCCAGCAGGGTGACCAGGGCCGCGGTCTTGGGCTCGACGTGCAGGCACATCGCGAGGCGCCGGCCGGCGAGCACCGGCGCGGCTTCCTCGACGGCGGCCGCGGTCAGCGGCATGTGCTTGAGCGCCCAGGTGGTCCCGGCGTGCGGGGATGCAGACATGACTGTGCCTTACGGTTGGGGGAGAGAGGACCTGGAGGCGGGGTCCGTCAACCGTAGAAGTCGCAGCGGTAGGAGTGGTCGCCGAAGATCGGCGCCACGAGTGCCTGACCGCTCATACCGTCAAGCTACCGCACGACCGAGGCCAGGAAGTCCGCCACGTCCGCCGGGTCGCCGGTCGTCACCGGGACGCCCGCCGCGCGCAGGGGGTCCGCGAACTCGGCCGACTTGCGGCCGCCCTGGCCGAGCAGGAACGGCGGCGCGCCCGCGGCCGGGTACGCCAGCGGGCTCGCCTCGCGCCACGTCGCCGGGGAACGGCCCAGCGCCACCAGGATCGACGCGCGGGTGAGCGGGTCCAGGCCCGTCAGGTCGAAATCGGCCGGAGCGTCCAGCGCCGCCACCGCGCGGACCGGGCTCTCCGGGACCCTCGCCACACCGAGCAGCGACGCCAGCGTGCCGCCCGTTCCCGTGCCCACGGCCGTGATCCGCGCCGGGTCGACGTTCAACGCCGCCGCGTTGGCCGCCAGGAACCGGACCGCGCACCTCGCGTCCGTCAGCGGCGCCGGCCAGCGCGCCGCGGGCGCGAGGCGGTAGTCGATCGAGGCGACCGCGAACCCCCGCGCCGTCAGGGCGTCGCGCCGGGGCACCAGCCGCGACCCGGCGAGCAGCGCGCCCAGGCCGGCCGGCTTGCGGTTGCCGAGGACGAGACCCCCGCCGTGCAGGAAGAGCACCACCGGGGCGGCCCGGGCGTCCGGGCGCGGGCGCGCGATGTCCATGAGCAGGGGGATCCCGTCCGGGCGGCAGTATTCGACCGTGCTGCCGTCGAGCAGCGTCGAGGTCGACGTGCCGGTGACGTTGTCGCCGGCCGCGACCGTGCCCACCGCGCCGGTCGCGAGCACCAGCAGCAGCACCGGGAACAGCACGATCCACGCCGACACGCGCCGCAGCGTCGACGGCCTCGGGTGTGCTCGTCGCCGAGCCACGATCAGAAAGCCCAAGACGGCGATGAGCTGCAGCGCGGCGGCGGCGTAATCCGCGAAGCCGGCGACGGTGTCCGCCGGCTGCCACGGGTCGAACCGCGTCAGCAACCCGAGCGGCCGGCTCGCCACCCACAACGCGAGGCTCGCGGCCGCGACCCACGCGCCGGCCCGGGCGGTCTTGCGGGTCGGCCACCCGAGCACGACGACGAAAGCGACGAACTCGACGGCGGCGAACAGGCCGAACAACATCGCGTAGAACTGCCAGACCCGCCAGAGGGCGGCGAGCGAGGCGGCCGGGATCAGGGCGCCGCCGAGCGCGGCGAAAGCGGCCGTGACCAGCACCGGACCGCGTCGCAGCGGCGGCGGGGTGGCGTAGCGCGCGGTCGTCGACGGGTGGCGCGTGCCGTGGTACCCGTCGACGACCTTCATGGCGCCAGTGTCACCCCGGCACCGGGGTCGCCGCCACGAATCAGGCGAACCCGGCGAGCGGGCGCACCTCGATCGGGGCGGTGAACCGGCCGGCCCAGCCGAGCGCGGCGGCGAGATCGGCGGCCTCGACCAGGCAAAACCCGCCGAGGTGCTCCGGCTCAGGCGTAGCAGTCCGCCAAGGCGCCGAATGCCGCTTTCGGCTCCCAGGGCACATCGCCATACGTCCGGCCGGAGCCCTCCTCCAGTACCTTCACCACGCCCCAGCTCGCCATGTCCAGGTCCGCCCGCGGATCGGCCCGGTGGACCAGCCCGTAACACACGAACGTGCAGGCGAAGGCCGCGTCGACGCCCTCCGTCGCGAAGATCTCCAGCAGCTCGCGGAAGTACCGCGCCTGCTCCTCCTCGTCGCGGACGTACTCGCCCTTCAACCGCACCGGAACGTCGCCCTCGTACTCCACGATTTCGCCGCAGCGGGCGCCGAGGTCGGCCGCTCCCCGGTACGGCGTCACGCCGAACTCCGTGATCGCCACCGGTTTGCCCGACGCCACCAGCGTGCGGACGCCCTCGCGGTAGACGTGCGCGACCTCCTTCGAGCGGTGCGCATCCACCGAGATGATGTCGAACGGCTCCCAGTTCACCCGCTCCAGCGGTACCGCCGCGTACGTCACGCGGCCGCCGAACCGGGCGCGGACCGTCGCGACCGCCCGGGCCAGGAACGCGTTGACCCGGTCCGGGAGCCCGGCGACGAGGTCCCGTGACGCCAGCAGTCCGGCCAGCCGTTCTTCGATCCCCTCCCCGGGCAGGAAACCGTGGTTGAACAGGCTCAGCTCGGCCCCGGTGACGAACACGATCTCGGCTCCCGCCCGCCGGAGGCGTTCGGCTCGCGAAGCACCGTCGGCGAGGAGCTCGAGGATCTCCTCCTGCGTGCGATCCCACGGGAACGGCGAGAACCACACCTCCAGCCCGAGGGCGGCGGCCTCGCGGGCCGCGTGGTCGATCCGGTCCAGGTCGGTGCCGATCAGCCGGACGGCCGTGCAGTGCAGGTCGTCGCGGATGATCGTCAGCTCGCGGCGGACCAGGTCCGGGTCGAACGGGCGGTTGAACCGCCCGTCGCGCTCCAGGCCGGTGTCGTAGCCGATGCCCTTTGGCTCGCACGGTTCCTCCAGGGAAGTAGGGTACGGTCCGTACCGTACCCTAAAGCGGTACACTGCGGCACATGGCCGAGACCCGCCGCCGCGGCACCGAACTGGAAACCGCGATCCTGCGCGCCGCCGCGGACGAGCTCGCCGAGGCCGGCTACCCCGGCCTGACCATGGAACGGGTCGCGCGGCGGGCCGGCACCAACAAGAACGCGATCTACCGCCGCTGGCCGAACCGTGCCGCGCTCGGGGTCGCCGCCTACCGGCACGTCGCCGCGGACACCCTCAAGCCACCCGACACGGGCAACCTCCGCGAGGACGCCCTGGCATTGCTGCGCGCGATCAACTGCGGTCAGACCTCCCCCGCCGCCCGGATCCTGCGCGGTCTCCTGACCGGCGTCGGCGACGAGCCGGAGCTGCGGGAACAGCTGCACGCACAGGCCGCCGAAGGGGGCGTGAAGCCGTGGCTCGAGATCGTCGAGAGGGCCGTCGCACGCGGCGAAGCGCGTCCCGGAGCCCGGCACCCGCGCGTCGCCACCGTCGCACTCGTGCTGCTGCGCAACGAATTCCTCACGCGCGGACTGACCACGCTGGACGACGACGTGCTCGTGGAGATCGTCGACGAGGTCTACTTGCCGCTGGTGGCCGCACCCGTGAGTACCGTCGAAGCGTGACCCGACTCGCCCGACACGACAAGATCGCCGCGGCCCTCGAGGAGGCACCCGACGACCTCCTGGCTTCCGCACGCCCGCTCGGCACCGGGATCGGCGGCTCGACCTGGCTGCTGACCGTGGCCGGCGAACCCGTCTTCGTGAAGCGGGTCGCGTTGACCGAGGTCGAGCGGCGGCACGAAGGCTCGACCGCGGACCTGTACGGGCTGCCGCCTTGGTACCACTACGGGGTGGGCTCCGCGGGCATCAGCGCCTGGCGTGAACTGGGCGCACACCTCGCGGCGACCGGATGGGTGCGCACCGGGCAATGCGAGAACTTCCCGCTCCTGCACCACTGGCGCGTCCTGCCCGGGCTGCCGCGCCCCCGCACCGACTTGGAACGGGACGTCGCGTTTTGGCACGGCGATCCGGGCGTGCGGCGCCGTTTGGCCGCTCTCGACGACGCGACCACGGACCTCGTCCTGTTCCTCGAGTACCTGCCGCAGAACCTCTCCCAATGGCTCACCGACGACCCCGGTGGCGTTGCCCTGGCACACCGCGACCTACGCGGGATCACCGAGTTCCTCGCCGGCCAGGGCGTTCAGCACTTCGACGCGCACTTCGCGAACATCCTCACCGACGGGGACCGGCTTTACCTCAGCGACTTCGGGCTCGCGGCGATGCCGGACTTCGCACTATCGGCGGCCGAAGCGGAATTCCTCGCCGAGCACTCCGCGCACGACCAGGCGTACGTGCTGACCCGCCTGGTGAACTGGACCGTCCGGCACCACATCGACGACGGTGGCCAGCTCGGGCGCTACGCCGCGTTGGCCACCGTCGTCAACGACTTCTACTTCGCGCTCCACGCTGTAGACCGGCGGACGCCATACCCCAAGGACGAGATCGCTCAGCAGTTGGAGCGCGCCGGCTTGCCCGCGAACCGGTCGCCCAGGTAGCGCACCACGTCGCCGGCGGAGAAGGCCAGCGTCGTCACGTGTTCGCCGACGTAGGTGCCCCACGTGACGGGCACCCCGGCCGCGCAGTACTCGCGCCGCAGGGTCCGCGCCTGCGACAGCGGGATGATCTCGTCGAGGCTGCCGTGGAACAGGAAGACCGGCGCCTTCGGCGGGCGGGCGCCCAGCTCGTTCTCCGCCAGCCGGGCCTGCCACTTCGGGGTCGTCAGGGGGTTCGCCGTCGTGTAGTCGGCGATGTGCCCGAAGGCGTAACCGAACACGGCGTCGACGCAGGCGTCCCGCTGCGTCGCGTACAACGTGCGGCCGCGCTCGTTGAGGTAGGCGGGCAGGTCCAGCTCCGGGTACGCCGCGTCCAGGCCCAGCGCCGACAGCAGCAGGAAGCCGAACCCGACCCCGCCGTCGAGGCTCTTCGCCACGACGTCCAGGTCCGCGGGCGTCCCGCCCGCCGTGATGCCCGCGACCTGCAGCTCCGGCGCGTACGACGGCGCCAGCTCGCCCGCCCACGCCGCTCCCCCGCCACCTTGGGAGTAGCCGGAGAACGCGACCGGCCCGCCGGCGGCCAGGCCCGCGGCCGGCAGCCGGGTGGCCGCGCGGGCGGCGTCGATCACCGTGTGGCCCTCGGACCGGCCGACGACGTAGGTGTGCAGGCCCGGTGTCCCGAGACCTTCGTAGTCGGTGATCGCGACGGCCCAGCCGCGGCTCAGCATCGCGTCGACGAACAGCGGCTTTTCGTAGTCGGGCTGGAACTTCGACGGCGCGCAGCGATCGCCGACGCCGCGGGTGCCGCTGGCCACCGAGACGATCGGGCGCGGGCCGGCACCGGTCCACGGCGCTGTGGGCACCAGGACGCGGCCCGACACCGCGATCGGCGTGTCCGTCGCGGACCGCGACCGGTACAGCACCAGGTACCCCTTGGCGCCGGCCGAATCCGGCAACGGCCGCCACCAGACGACGTCGCCGTCGGCGCCGGCCGGCAGCGGGCTCGGTGGCGTGTAGAAGGCGTCGCCGTCCGGGCCGCGAGGCGGCTCCGCGGCGCTCGCCGGGCTTGCCGGGGTGGAGACCAAGAGCACGGCCAGCAAGACCGTCCACAAGCGACGCATCAGAACTCCTCGTCGAGTCCGGAACTTTCAGAAGACAGTGCCAACTTCAGAAGACAGAGCCCGACTTCAGAAGACGGAGCCGACGTCTTCGGCGATCAGGTGGTCCAGCGCGCGCTCGGCGACCGCGGCGATGGTCATCGACGGGTTGCAGGCGGCGGTCGTCCCGGGCATCAGGGCACCGTCGAGCACGTAGAGGCCGCGGTGGCCGAGCACGCGGCCTTCGAGGTCGCAGACCGTCCCCATCGCGGCGCCGCCGAGTGGGTGCCAGGTGCTGGGCACGACGGCGGTCGTGTCGAGCAGCACGCCGAGCGGGCCGGCGATCCGGGAGACGCGTTCGTGGATGCGGGCGCTGAGCTTCGCGTCGGCGTTCGCGGGCCAGTGCAGGACGGCGTCGTCCTTCGCCGCGTCGTAGACGAACCGGCCGCGGCCGGCGCTGATGCCGTACCCGACGAGCATCGTCGTCCGCAGGTCCGGCAGCGGCGGCAGCGACGCCTGGATGACGGTGTTGGCCGTCGCCGGGTCGTCCCACTCCTTGCTGCCGTAGACGACCGGGCCGCCCTGCGGCGCGCCGAAGTCGTCGGCGAGGTTCGTCCAGGTGTAGATGCGGTCGCCGTTGGTGCCCCAGCCGGCGCCGAGCGCGTCGGGCAGGTCAGGGATGTCGCCCTTCGCGCCCGCGCGCATCAGCAGCCGGGTGGTGTTCGCCGTGCCGGCCGCCATGACCAGCGCCTTCGCGGTGAGGACCTTCTTCTCCAGCACGGTTCCGGACGTGTCGATGCGGTCGACGCGGATTTCCCAGCGCCCGTCCGGCGCCATGGCGACGTCGGTGACGTGGTGCAGGGTCGCGACGGTGCAGCGGCCGGTGGCCTCGGCGGCCGCGAGGTAGGTGACGTCGACCGAGTGCTTGCCGCCGTTGTTCACCCCGAGCGCGCAGTCGCCGTTGGTGTAGGACGGTTTCACCTCGCCGTCGAGCTCGCGCAGGGCGTAGTCCCAGTCGATCGGCATCGGGATCTTCTCGACGGCGTAGCCCGCGTTACGCGCGTTGCGGGCGAAGATCCGCGAGGCCTGGTACGGCTTGCTCTCGACGAGGGCGTCCGGCGCGGTGGCGATGCCGAGCATGGCGGCGACGCGCGGGTAGTACTCGGCGTCCAGGCGCGCGTAGTCGAGCTGCTCGGGGAAGCAGGCGTGGAACAGCTCGGCCGTCGGCTGCAGCGTCATGCCCTGGTAGACCAGCGAACCGCCGCCGACGCCGGCCGCGCACATCATGCTCATGCCCCGGCCGCCGACCTGTTCGAGCAGCCCGGTGTAGCGCTCGAACGGCGGCAGCGACGGGAGGCCGGGCAGCGAAGGTGCCGAGCCGAGCCAGAAGATCCGCTTGTCGGGCGACGACGTCGGGTGCGGGAACGTCTCGGCGTCCGGGCCGGTCGGCCAGCGGCGGCCGCGTTCGAGCACCAGCACGGGCACGCCGGCCTGAGCGAGCCGCAGCGCCGTGACGCCGCCGCCGAACCCGGAGCCGATGACGACGACCCGGTGCTCCTCCCGCGTGACCGGCACGCGGCCCGCGCCGAGCGCCGCGACCCCCGCGACGGCGGCCGCGCCCCGCAGGACGGTACGGCGGTTCAGGCTCGGCATGGCGGCTCCCTCGGTGTCTGCGGTGACCGAGGGTGACTGTAGGAACCCGAACCGAGAGATGGAACGGATTGCCGGTCTCACTACTCGCGAGTAGCATTCCCGGCCATGCGCGCTGTGCGACCGTCCGCGGCCGTGCCCCGGCGCGTCGACGCCCGCCGCAACCGCGAGGCGATCCTGCGCGCGGCCGACGAAGCCTTCAGCGAAGACGCCGATGTCGCGCTGGACGAGGTGGCCCGCCGCGCCGGCCTCGGCCGGGCGACGGTCTACCGGCACTTCCCCGACCGCACCGCGCTCGCGCTCGCCGTCGCGGCCCACCACCTGGCGGCGTTCAAGACCCAGGTGCGGGGGCAGGAGTCCTTCCGCGAGCTGCTGCGGGCGGTGCTGACGATGCAGGCCCGGCGGCGCCCACTCGTCCGGCTGTTCCGCGAACTGCCGGAGCGCAGCCAGCGCCAGTACACCCACGCCCTGGTTTCCTTGCTGCGCCCGGCTTTCGAGGCGGCGCAGCGCGAAGGCAGCGTACGCGCGGACCTGGAACCCGCGGATCTGGCGCTGCTCTTCGAGATGCACGAAGCGGCGCTCGTGTCGGGACTGGCGCCCCGGGAACCGGCGGAACCGGCGCAGCGGCTGGTGCGGGTGTTCCTCGACGGCCTCGCCGCGCGGGACCAACCCGGCTAGCCCGGGTGGAGCAGCGCTTGCTCCGAACGTGTGAACCCGCCTGCCGGACCGAGAAATCCGCAGGTAGAGCCACAAAAACGTGATTGGCCGCCAGGAAGCCTGGGTACTTCCGGATCACGGCACCGGTGCCCGGATCCCAGGTCTTTCGCACCGGGCCGCACCTTCCGCCCGTGACCGGGTCCGCCCCCGGCACGGCACCGCCACGCACATTTTCTCGTCCACCGGAGAACACCATGACCAACGACTCAGGAGCATGGCACGCCAAACTGCAGCGCGAACAGGAAGCGATCCAGCGCAAGCGAGCGCAACAGGCCTCGCGAACGCCGGCCGGGACGTCCGCCACGCCCCGCTGACCCGACCGTCCACAAAGGATGCCGCGGCGCCCCGGCCGGACGCCGCGGCTTCCTTCATTCCGGCCGGGTCAGCAATGCCTCCGCGCCCTTGCGGAACGCCGCCACGAGCCGGTTGCGCTCACCCGCCCGCGTCGCCACCGCCACCTGGCTCGGCTCGACGCCCACCAGCGGGACGGTCGTCAGATCCGTGCGGAGGCCGGTGATGTTCCCCGGCGCCGCCGGGATGATCGCCACCGCCTGCCCGCTCGCCACGAGCTCGATCTTGTCCTCGATCGCGTCGATGAGCGGCCCGCCGGGCGCCGGCCGGCCGTCCGGCCGCGGGTCGACGCGCCAGAACGCGTCCCACTCCGGGTCGAGGGCGCGCGGCAACGGCTCGTCGGCGATGTCGTCGAGCGTCACGGATTCCTTGCCCGCCAACCGGTGGTCGCTCGGCAGCAGGAGTACGCGCGGTTCGTCGTAGAGGATCGTCACGTGCAGTCCCGCCGCCCGGAGCGGCAGCCGGACGACGGCGACGTCGACGCGGTGCTCCAGCAGTGCCGCGCGGGCATCGTCCCAGGCGAGGTGCTGGGTGCGCACCTCCGCGTCCGGGTGGCGGCGGCGCAGGTCGCGCACTGCCGGCGTGACGATCAGGTTCCCGGTGTAGCCGACGGTGATCCGGCTGGGCCGCGCGACCGCCCGCGCGTGGGCCGCCGCGTGCGCGGCCGCCCGCAGCAGGTCCGCGGCGAGGGGGAGGAACGCCTCGCCGGCCTCGGTGAGCCGCGTGCCCTGCGGGGTGCGGTCCAGCAGGCGAGCGCCGACCTGCTGCTCCAGCCGCACGATCTGCCGGCTCAGCGACGACTGCGTGAGGTGCAGTTCGGCGGCGGCCCGGCCGAAGTGGCAGTGCTCCGCGACGACGGCGAAGCCGCGCACCAGGCTCAGATCGAGGTCGGCCATGTCTCCCAACGTACTCCGTCGAGCTGCGGTGATGCACACATCGCATCGCGTCTCGCGAAACAATCATTGGACCCGGCCCGCTCGGTGGCGCCACGGTGGCAGGACCACACCGTCTGAGAGGGAGTTCCATGGCGACCTTGGGGCCCGTCGGCGTCTACCTGCCGATTTCGTTCACCCGCGTCCCGCCGGCCGAGAGCCAGCGGGAGGCCGTGCGACGGCTGGAGAGCGCCGGATACCGGACCGTCTGGACGAACGAGGTCGTCGGCGGCAAGGACGCCCTCGTCCAGCTGGCCGTGCTGCTGGCCGCCACCGAGCGGCTGACGTTCGGCACCGGCATCGCGAACATCTGGGCCCGCGAACCGCAGACCCTGCACGCGGGGGCGGCTTTGCTCGCCGAGGCGTACCCGGACCGGCTCGTCCTCGGTGTGGGCGTCGGCTACCCGCAGCAGGCCGAGGGTACCGGCCGGGACTTCGGCAGTCCTCTCTCGACGATCCGCGACTACGTGCAGCGGATGGACGCGGAAACCTGGCCGGCGGCGCCGGAAGCGAGGTATCCGCGGATCCTCGGCGCGAACGGGCCGAAGATGCTCGCCCTGGCGGGGAAGATCGCGGACGGCGCTTTTCCGGCCAACCTCCCGCCGGCGTTCACCGCCGAGGCCCGCTCGGTGCTCGGCCCGGACAAGCTGCTCGTCGTCGGCCTGGCCGTCGTCCCCGATCTCGACACCGGCCGGGCGAAGGCGGCGGCGATCGAGAAGATGTCGGGCACGCTGACCCTCCCGACGTTCTCGAACGCCCTGCGCCGCTTGGGTTTCGCGGTGGACGACGTCGCCGGGATCGCGGACGCCGTCGTGGCCTGCGGCGGACCGGACGCGATCGCGGCCAAGGTCCGCGAGCACCTCGCGGCGGGCGCGGACCACGTCCTGCTCATGCCCCCGGCGACGGACGACTTCACCGCCGACGTCACGGTGCTGGAACGGCTCGCACCGGCGTTCGAGGATCTCGGGTGACGGGCGCCGGCCCTCGGCCGGCCTCTTGACCAGCGGACGCGCCGGACTCTATGGTCAGCGTGCTTCGCCTGATGTTAACGTTAACATCGGGTAGTCCCGACGCGCCCCCGAAGGATCGACAACGATGAAGTTGTTCTCCCCGCGCCGTTTCGGCGTCGTGCTGGCCGTCGTGGCCACGCTCGTCCCCCTGGGCACCACCGGTGCCGGTGCCGCTCCCCCGCCCGGCGCCACCCGTGCCGCCGCGAGCGCGCTGTCCGTGCCCGGCATCGACGACGTCCGCGGCAACCTCACGCTGCCGACCGGGGGCGCGGGCGGCACGAGCGTCGCCTGGACGTCGTCCGCGCCCGCCGTGATCACCCCGACCGGCGAGGTCACCCGGCCGCCGACCGGCGCCCGACCCGCGAAGGTCGTGCTGACCGCCGAGGTCCGGCTCGGCCGCGAGAGCACGACACGCCGGTTCACGGCCACCGTCGTCCCGAAGCCGGCGCAGGAACCCTTGGCGGGCTACAGCTTCTTCTACTTCACCGGCGAAGGCACGTCCGACGGCGAGCAGATCTATTCGGCGCTGAGCAAGGGCAACGACCCGCTGAACTGGACCGAGCTGAACAACGGGCGGCCGGTGCTCAAGTCGAGCCTGGGCGAGCTGGGCGTGCGCGACCCGTTCATCCTGCGCTCGCCCGACGGCGACAAGTTCTACCTGCTCGCGACCGACCTGCGGATCTACGCCGGCCGCGGCTGGGACGCCGCCCAGCGCTCCGGCAGCCGGTCGATCATGGTCTGGGAATCCACCGATCTGGCGCACTGGTCACGCCAGCGCAGTGTGCAGGTATCCCCGCCGACCGCGGGCAACACGTGGGCGCCCGAAGCCTCGTGGGACGCCAAGCGGGGGACGTACGTCGTGTACTGGGCGTCGAAGCTGTACGCCGAGAACGATCCCAACCACACCGGCGACAGCTACAACCGGATGATGTCCGCGACCACCCGCGACTTCGTCACCTTCAGCGCGCCGCAGGTGTGGAACGACCCGGGCTACTCGGTGATCGACTCGACGGTCATCAAGGACCAGGACACCTACTACCGGTTCACCAAGGACGAACGCAACAACACGTCCTCGACGCCGTGCAGCAAGTTCATCACCGAGGAGAAGTCCACCGACCTGCTCGAGCCGCACTACGGCTTCGTCGCCGACTGCATCGGCAAGGCGACGGCGACCGGCCCCGGGCTCTCCGCCGGCGAAGGACCCACCGGGTTCAAGTCCAACACCGAGAACAAGTGGTACCTGTTCATCGACGAGTTCGGCGGCCGGGGCTATGTCCCGTTCGAGTCCACCGACCTGAACTCGGGCAAGTGGACGATGTCCACGGGCGCGCACCTGCCCGCGTCCCCGCGGCACGGCACCGTCCTGCCGGTCACGCAGGCGGAGATGGCGCGGCTGAGCGCTCCCCCGGCGCCGGCGCGGGCCGACGCGAACGGCCTCGTCGCGCACTGGCCGCTCGACGCGAAGTCGGGGCAGGTCGCGACCGACACCACCGGCCACGGCTACGACGGCGCCCTCGCCGGGGACGTGTCGTGGGCCGGCGGCTCGCTGAGCTTCGGCGGCACGAACGGGCACGTCCAGCTGCCGAACAACCTGCTGACCGGCGCCGCGGCGGCGACCGTGTCCGCCGACGTCCTGGTCGACCCGGCCCAGCAGACGCCGTACTTCCTCTGGGGCTTCGGCAACACGGCGCCGTCCGGGGCGGGCGACGGCTACCTGTTCACCACCGGCGGCACCGCGAGCGGCGGCCTGCGCGGCGCGATCGCGACCGGCAACTGGACGACCGAGCAGCAGGTGGCCTCGAAGGGCGGGCTGCCGCGCGGGGTCTGGAAGAACCTGACGCTGACCGTCGGCGACGGGGTCGCGGTGCTGTACCTCGACGGCGTCGAGGTCGGACGCAACACGAACGCGACGATCAAGCCGTCGGACCTCGGCGGCGGCGTCACGGCGGCGAACTACCTCGGCCGCTCGGTGTACGCGGGTGACCAGTACTTCCGCGGCAGGATGAAGGACGTGCGGCTCTACGACCGGGCCCTCTCGGGGCTCCAGGTGGCGACGCTGCCGTCGAACAGCACGACGATCCGGTCGGTCGAGCTGGCTTCGTTGAAGACGCCGGCCGTCATCGACTCGGGCGCGTCGACCGTCGTGCTGCCGGTGCGGCCGGGGACCGACCTGCGCCGGCTCTCGCCGAAGTTCGGGCTGGCGCCCGGCGCCACGATCGAGCCGGACACCCGGACGGTGGACCTGAGCCGGCCGCGGCGGTTCACGGTGACCGGGGCCGGCGGCGACCGTCGCGTGTGGACGGTCGAGGCGCACGAGACGCGCAGCCCGGTCCTGCCGGGGTACCACGCCGACCCGAACATCGTCGCGTTCGGCGACACGTACTACCTGTACCCGACCACGGACGGCTTCGACGGCTGGAGCGGCACGAAGTTCTCGGCGTGGTCGTCGAAGGACCTGGTGAACTGGACGGACGACGGCGTCATCCTCGACCTGGGGCCGGACGTGAGCTGGGCGGACAAGAACGCCTGGGCGCCGACGATCGCCCAGCGCAACGGCAAGTACTACTTCTACTTCTGCGCGGAGGCCAAGATCGGCGTGGCGGTGAGCGACTCGCCGACCGGCCCGTTCGTCGATTCGGGCAAGCCGCTGATCGCGGTCAACCCGGACGGCGGCCAGGCGATCGACCCGGCTGTGTTCGTCGACCACACCGGGCAGCCGTACCTGTACTGGGGCAACGGCAACGCGTACGTGGTGCCGCTGAACGAGGACATGGTCTCCTTCGACCCGGCGAGGATCACCCGCCTGACGGGCCTGGACGGCTTCCGCGAAGGCCTGTTCATGGCGGAACGGAAGGGCACGTACTACCTGAGCTGGTCGATCGACGACACCCGCAGCGAGGACTACCGCGTCGGCTACGCGACGGCGCCGTCGCCGACCGGGCCGTTCACGAACCACGGCCTGATCCTGGCCAAGGACGCCCACCTGGGCATCCTCGGCACCGGCCACAGCTCGATGCTGCAGGTTCCGGGCACGGACGACTGGTACCTGGCCTACCACCGCTTCGGCATCCCGGGCGGCGACGGCACGCACCGCGAAACGACGATCGACAAGCTGACCTTCCGCCGCGACGGAACGATCGTCCCGGTGACACCGACGCTGGAGAGCGTCCGCCCGGAGCGGGTCCCGCAGTGCCGGGGGAAGGTACGCTACAGCTGAACCCGGTGGTCCCGGGCTTCGCCGTGGAGGGCGCACGGCTGCCCGGGATCCCGCGGGCACAGGACCCAGCGCGCCGACGCGACCACGGAGTACATCCGGTAGGGCGACGGCCCGGACACGTCTTCGAACGTCACCGCCGAAGCGCCGTCGCCGTCGTCGCGGGGATAGCTCGCCAAGGCCCGGTCGAGCGCCTCGCCCGACAGCTCTCGCGCGTCCCCCACCGCGTAGAACGCCCGGCCGTGGTAGGGCGCGACCGTGGAGTCGAAGACGACCAGGCTCACCCGCGGGCGTTCGGCGAGGTTGCGCGAGTGACGGGCACCGGTCTCCGAGACCCACACGAACGTGTGGTCATCTTCCGGGGCGAAGTAGACCGGACACGTCCAAGGAGCGCCGTCCGCGTCGGTCGTGCCGAGGGTCAGGTAGGCGTTGGCCGAGATCAGGGCGCGGGCGTGGGCCGCGAGGTCGTCGTTTGCCATCAGGGGTCGGATTCTGCCACTCGGACCGGTGAGATGGAGATCACGAGTGGGTGCGTTTACCCGGTCCGGGCCGGGGTAAACGTCCTTCGTTCAGGTTGCTCAGCTTCTTCCGCCCCAGGAGTCGTTTGATGACCAGCGTTTTGACCGGCGGTCTCGAGAGCGCCCGCGCCGTTCCGGTGCCGCGCCGCCGTCCGGTCACGCCCGACGCGCTCGCCGAGCTCGCCCGCCTCGCCGCGCTGGCGGAGCTCGCCCGGAGTTCGTCGCCCTCGCTCATGCACCACGCGATCCTCGCCGGCACCAGCCCCGCGACGGTGGCCGCCGCCGCGAAGCTCGACGTCGCCGAGGCGCACGTCCGGTGGCACGCGTGGGCCGAAACCGCGGTGGATCTCGACGAGTACCTGCGGGTGCACGCCGCTTTCGCCGAAGCCGTCATCGCCCGTCACGAAGCCTTCGAGGACGAACTGTGAAAACCCAAGAGACAACGCTGGCCGACCTCGAAGCCCTCGGCGACGCGGCCTCCGAACTGCTCCAGCAGATCACCGAGGAACTGGCGACCGTGGCGTCACGCCGCTGACTCGGCGGGCCAGCGGCGCCAGACCGCCACGTGCAGGATGACCGCGAGGCTGAGCGCGTTCAACGTCGTGTGCGTCGCCCACCCCGCGGCCAGCTGCTCCGGCACCCCGGCCCACCGCGCGACCTGCGGCAGTGCTGCGGACAGCGCCGTCGTCAGCAAGACCACCAGCACCAGAACGAGGCTGCGGCCCGGCAGCGGGGTCAGCCGGATCGCCGGCCACGCCTCGAACAGCATCGCCACCACGAGCACCGACGCGATCGCCGCGCCCGCGACCACCGCGATCCACTCCGGTTCCCACGCGAGCCGCACCACCGCGTAGGTGGCGAACCCGCAGCCGAGGACCGTGCCGTGCGCCGTCGCCAAGCGGACCGCGCGCCGCCGGATCCGGGCGAACGGCCAGCCGCGCAACGCCACGTACCAGACCATCTGCCAGGCGCCCAGCACGGCGAACCAGGCACCGTAGTCCTCGCCCGGCACCAGGCCGGTCCGCACCAGGCCCAGGTACACCGCCAGCCCCGCGACCCAGCACACCGCCAAGGCCGCCACGCCCGGCCAGCGTGCGCCGCGGCCCCGCAGCGGCCGGCCTTCCCCGACCAAGGTGAGCTGCAGCATCAGCGTGAAGATGCCCGCCGCGAGCGGCACGGCCGCCGTCCCGGTGACGGCCCGGCCGAGCAGCGTCAGCGCCGCTCCCCCGGCCACGACGAGCGCCGTGTCGGACAGGCCCGACCACCCGCCGCGCAGCAGGCTGCCCGGCCAGTCCTCCCACCAGAACGCGATCATCGCGACGATCGGCAGCGCGAACGTCACCGGCGGCCCGAGCACCTCGAGCGTGCGCGCCGGGCCGCCCACGCCCGCCGCGAGCAGCGCGGTCACCGGCAGGACGAACGCCAGCCCGATCAGCGCCCGCCGCGGCTGGTTCCGCCGCGCGTCGGCCAGCGCCTCCGGGCTCAGCGCGTCCGGCTTGCAGATCGCCGGGCGATCGTCCTCGAGCTGTCTAGAGGACGTCATCGAGGCGGATCGGCAGCCGGTGGTGGCGCTTGCCGGTGGCGTGGTGGACGGCGTTGGCCACGGCCGCCGCGACCCCGACCATCGCGACCTCGCCGAGCCCCTTCACCCCGACCGGGTTGAACAGCAGGTCCGGCTCGTCCACGAACGCGACGTCGATGCGGTGGACGTCGGCGTTGACCATGATCGGGTACTCCTCGAGCGTGGCGTTGAGGAAGCCGCCGAACCGGTCGTCGGCCAGGCTCTCCTCGCGCAGCGCCCCGCCGATGCCCCAGACCACGCCGCCGCGCACCTGGCTCGCCGCGGTCACCGGGCTCGCGACCCGGCCGCAGTCGACGACGCTGACCACACGCGGCACCCGGATCCGGCACGTCGTCGGCTCCACGCGGACCTCGACGAAGTGGGCGACCCAGCTGAACGTGCTGAACTCCGGGAAGACCGGGCCGGAGATGGCCAGGTGCCCGGCCTTCGCCTGGTCGAGCGCCTCGGGCGGCTGGCCGGGGCCGAGCGTGCTCACCTCGGCCTCGACCGGGTGCCCGGCGCGCTGGACGGCCGCGGCCACATCGACCTCGCCCGTGTCCGCGGCATTGAGGTGCTTGCGCAGCTCCCGCAGCCCGGCGTGGACGGCCGGCAGGGCGCTCGCCGTCCCCCACGAACCCGCGGTGAGGTGCTGCGCCGCGAACCGCGTGTCGCCGACCCGCACTTCGACGTCGCTCGTCGGGATGCCGAGGTCCCCGGACACGAGCAGCGCGATCGCCGACCGGATGCCCTGGCCCATTTCGTGGCCGTCGACGCCGACCGTCACGCAGCCGTCCGCGCCGGCGGTGAGGTGCGCGACGGCGGGCACGATGCTGCCCGGGTAGTTGCCCGCGGCGACACCCCAGCCGACGAACGACCCGTCGTCGGCCCGCATCGAGCGGGGCTCCGGGTTCCGGGCCGCCCAGCCGAACTCCTCGGCGCCGCGACGGAGGCATTCGGCGAGGAACCGGGTGGAGAACGGCCGCCCGGTCACCGGGTCCGTCATCGTGTCGTTGGCCAGCCGCAGCGCGACCGGGTCCTGGCCGGTGGCGTAGGCCAGTTCGTCGACGGCCGACTCGAAGGCGAACGTCGCCGAGCTCTCGAATGGCGCCCGCATGTAGCCCGGGGTCTGCACGTCGGTCTGGACGAGACGGTGCCGGCCGCGGAACGCCGGGAAGCCGTAGAGCCGCGAGGTGATCTCGGTGTGCATCGCCGGGAACAGGTCGTGCCGGGACGTCTGCTGGTCGACCTCGTGCACGGCGGCGAAGATCTTGCCGGTCTCGTCCGCGCCGAGGCGCACGCGGTGGCGCGTCGCCGGGCGAAAGCTCCCGTTGTGGAACGTCTGGGTGCGGGCCAGCACGAGCTTGACCGGCCGCCCGAGGCGCCGCGCCACCAGGGCGAGCGGGCCGAGGTGCGGCTGCAGCGAGTTCTTCTGGCCGAAGCCGCCGCCGACGTACGGCGAGCGCACCTCGATGTTCGCGGCGTCGATGCCCAGCTGCTGGGCGAGCCCGAACCGGACGGCGGCCGCGTTCTGGGTGCCCTCGTGCACGACGAGGGTTTCCCCGTGCCATTCGACGACCGCGCCGTTCAGCTCCATCGGCACGGCGTGCTGCGCCGCGTACTCGTAGGTGCTGTCGATCCGGACCGGGCTCGCGTCGACCGCCGCGTCCGCGTCGCCGACCTTGATGTCGGCGAGGAACGGCAGCGGGATCGCTTCTTCCTGGACCAGGGTGGTCGCGCCCTCGGCGTCGAGGTGGACGGCGAAGGGCTCGGTCTCGTACTCGGCGGTGACGAGCTCGGCCGCCTCGGTGGCGGCGACCAGGGTCTCCGCGACGATCAGGGCGATCGGCTGCCCGCGGTAGGCGATGTGGTCGTCCACCAGCGGCTGCAGGCTCTGGAACGCGAACCCGCCGCCCATGATGAACCCGGCGCCGCCCAGCTCTTCGGCGTCGAAGCGAGTCACGGCGAGCAGGACGCCGGGCACGGCTTCGGCCGCTGCGGTGTCCACCCGGGACACCCGGCCGCGGCCGATCCGGGCCAGGGCGAGCGTCGCGTAGGCGACGCCCTCGGGAACGCGGTCGGTCCCGTAGGCGGCCTGGCCGGTGACCTTTTCGTAGGCGTCCACACGGCGGGTGTCGGTCATCGGGTGGCCCTCTCCGCGGCGATGCGCACGGCGTCGGCGACGGTGCGGATGCCCAGCTCGACTCGGAATCCGTTGTAAGTGCCGGGACGCGCGCCGGCGAAGGCGACTTCCCCGGCGTGCCGGGCGGCCTCGGGCGTCAGCGGTGCTCCCCTCAGGGTCCGTTCGGCGTCTTCGGCGCGCCACGGACGGGTGGCGACGCCGCCGAGCGCGATCCGGCAGTCCCCGATCACGCCGTCCTCGACGGTCATTGCGACCGCGGCCGAGGCGAGCGCGAAGGCGTAGGACTCGCGGTCGCGGATCTTCAGGTAGGTGGAGCCGCGGCCGGCAGGTGTCGCGGGGACCCGGATGCGCAGGATGAGCTCGCCGGGGTCCAGGGTGTGCTCGCGCGTCGGGTCGTCGCCCGGCTCGACGTGCAGCTCCGCCAGGGGAACCGTGCGCTCGCCGCGGGGGCCGACGACGTCGACGACCGCGTCGAAGGCGAGCAGCGCCACGGCCCAGTCGCCGGGGTAGGTGGCAATGCACGCGTCCCCGGCGCCGAGCAGCGCGTGAGTCCGATCGTGGCCTCCGAGCGCGGCGCAGCCACTGCCGGGTTCGCGCTTGTTGCAGGGGAACTCCGCGCCGCCGCGGAAGTAGCCGCAGCGGGTGCGCTGCAGCAGGTTCCCGCCGACGCTGGCCATGTTGCGCAGCTGCTGCGACGCGGCCCGCCAGAGCGACTCGGACAGGGCGGGGTACGCGTCGCGGACGACCGGGTGGTCGGCGACGTCGGCCATCCGGGCACCGGCACCGAAGACCAGTTCGTCGTCGCGGGTCTCGATGGTGTTCAGCTCGGGCAGCCGGTGCACGTCGACGACGGCGGGCGGGGTTTCGATGCCGAGCTTCATGAGGTCGTAGAGCGTGGTGCCGCCGGCGAGCACCTTGGTGCCGGGTGCGGCGTCGCGAAGGGCGTCGACGGCGTCGGCGAGGCTGGTGGGCGCGAGGTAGGCGAAGGGACGCATCAGCCTTCCTTCGCTTCGGCCGCTTGCCGGACGGCGGCGACGATGCCGACGTAGGCCCCGCAGCGGCAGAGGTTGCCGCTGAGGTACTCGCGGACCTGGTCGTCGTCTCCCGCGTGGCCTTCGGCGATGCACGCGAGGCCGGACATGATCTGGCCGGGCGTGCAGTAGCCGCACTGCAGGGCGTCGTGGTCGACGAAGGCCTGCTGCAGCGGGTGCAGCGTGCCGCCGGGGCCGGCCACGCCTTCGATGGTGGTGACGTCCTGCCCGGCGGCCTGCACGGCGGGGGTCAGGCAGGAGACCACGCGCCGCCCGCCGAGGTGCACGGTGCAGGCGCCGCAGTGGCCCTGGTCGCAGCCCTTCTTGGTGCCGGTCAGGCCGAGCCGTTCCCGCAGCACGTCGAGCAGCGATTCGCGGGGATCCAGCTCGAGACTGACGGCCTCGCCGTTCACGGTCGCTTCGACGGTGGTTTCTGGAGTGGACACGCGGCGACGCTAGCCCCGCGCGGGACCGGGGCGCTTTCCCGTGGTTGCTGCCGGGGACGTCGTTTATTGCTGGTGCCGCACCGTGGTCCGGTATCCGGAGGGCGAAAGTCCGATTTGGGCCCGGAACGCCGAAGCGAACCGGGACGGCGTCGCGAATCCGCACGTCTGCGCGATTTCCGTGACGGAAAGCTCGCCGCGCTCCAGGTGCCGGCAGGCCCGTTCGACCCGGACGCGGGTCAGGAACCGGTACGGCGTCTGGCCGGTCGCCGCCTTGAAGACGCGCAAGAAGTGGAACGGGCTCAGCTCCGCGACGGCGGCCATGTCCGCCAGCGTCAGCGGGAGGTGGTGGTTTTCCCGGATGAACTGCACCGCCCGGCGCGTCCGCAGTTCGTCGCGCCCGAGCGCGCGGGGCGGCGGCGCCTCGGCGTGGCGGGTCAGCAGGTGGACGGCGAGGAAGGTGGCGGCCGACTCGGCGTAGAGCTCGTCGGCACCGGCGAGGGCGGCGGCTTTGAGCGCTTCCACGACGGACGCGAGCACGGGATCTTCGACGGCGAGCGCGTCCGGCCGGCCGAGCCGGGTGGCGTCCCGGCCCCAGAGGTCGAGGGCGGTGCGGTCGATCAGGCTCCCCGGGAGGTGCACATGCGTCGTCTGAAGCCGATCCGTTCCGCACCAGCGGATCCGCGTGGGATGCCCGGGCGCGGTCATGCCGATCGAGCCGGGCCGGTAGTCCGCCCGCCGCCAATGCGCGCCGTGCAAGGATTCGATCGTCGTGGTCCCCTGGCTCACGACCACGATCGTCTGGTGGCTGACGGGCGGCAGATCGAGTTCGGCTTCTTCGGCGTTGTCCAGCATCCGCACGAGCACGGCGGACCAGCCGTTGTCGCGGCGGCTGCACAGCCGTACGCGGGCAGCGGCCCCGGGATCGAAGGTCAACGCCTCGGACACACGTCTCCACGGTGGGCTCCGGCCGAATACCGACGTGTCGACACTAACAGCCTGTTTCTTCGGGACGTTCGAATTTGAACTAGGGTCGCTGGCATGGGCGGCTTGAGCACCGAGGAGCAGCGAGCATGGACGGCCCTCCGGACGACGTACGCCCTGCTGCACCAGCGCATGGACCAGCAGCTCAAGCGCGACTCGGGCTTGTCCCACCTGCAGTACGAGATCTTGGCCAGGTTGGCGTCGGCCCCGGAGCGTGAGCTGCGGATGGCCGAGCTGTCGTGCGCGGTGGCCAATTCCAAGAGCGGATTGACGTACCAGATCGACCGGCTCTTGGAGGCGGGGTTGGTTTGTCGGCGGACGTGTCCGGGTGATGTGCGGGCGGTGTACGCGGTGTTGACCGACGAGGGCGCGGACCGGCTGGCGCGGGCGGAGCCGGGGTATGTCGGGTTGGTGCGGGAGTTGCTGGTGGGTGTGTTGACTCCGGAGCAGCTGCGGGCGGTGGCTGAGGGGCTTGGTGAGGTGAACCGTCGGATGCAGGATTCCGGGGACTTCGGTGAGTCGCTCGGGTGATTCGTAGTTGCCGGGTTTCCGCAGCTTTGTGACGGCTGGCTTTGGGGCTTGCCGGGTGCGGGCGAATTTGCGCCTGCTGAAGACGGATGGATCGTGGTGGCCGGTCAGCGTGCTTGTGCCGGCTTCACGAGCATGGGACTTGGCGCCGGTGGCGGTGGATGCGGCGGCGGGCGGGCCGACGCGACTGTGGCGGGCGCATCGAGCTGGGAAGGCCGCGGTAGCCAGGCCTTGCGCAGCGGCCTCGACCGCAAAGCGCTGACCGCGATGGGAAGACTTGCGGCGACGGTGGCGGTGGCCACGGATGCGTAGCGACTGGGGCGGGGCAACTCCTGCAGCAACGGTGAAGGCGGAATTCCGTCATTGTCACGATTACTTGGCTCGGCTCGCAGGTGCCGGGCGTGACCGGGTTGGGCACAGCCGTCCCCTCGGGCGGGATGCTGCGCGCTCTGTAAGGGAAGTCAATAGCCGTCGTGCTGTGACCTGGGCATGGGTGTAAGCCCGTAGCCGGTTGGCTGCGGGCCTTCCCCATATGTTCACGCCGCGAATGGGAGTGGTTGGTGGAGGTTGTTGCGCCTGGGTTTTCGGCGTTTGTCCAGGAACACCGGGGGCAGGAACTCCGGTAGGCCGTCGGCGGCGATGCGGACTTGCCAGCCGGAACGATGCAGGAGCCGGTGGTGGTGGGCGCACAGCAGGACCAGGTTGCCCAGCTCGGTCGGGCCGCCATCAGCCCAGTGGCGGGGTGGGCGGTGGCAGCCGGGGAAGGCGCAGCCGCGGTCGCGCAGGTAGAGCGCGTGGCGGAGTGGGGTGGAGTTTAGGCGGTGGCGGCGGCCCAGGTCGAGGGGTTCGCTCTTGGTGCCGAGGACGGCGGGAATGAGCATGCAGTCGCAGGCGTGGATGCGGGCTTCGGCGGCGGAGATGGTGCCGAGGTCGCCGAGGAGGGCCCGGCCGACTCCGACCTTGGGCTCAGCGTCGAGGGCGGCTTGACGGGCGGCGATCTTAGGTGTGGTGCCGGTGTTGCGGAGGGTGTACGCACCGCCGGACTTCGGCATGGTGCCGGTAACACCGTAGGTTGCCGGACCGGCAGCGGAGGTGGCTGCGGTGCCGGTGTTGCCGAAGGCGGCCGGAGCGGCAGCGGAGGTGGTTCGGGTGTCGTCGAACATGGTCTGGCCGATGCTCGACTTCAGGTCTGCCAACGACACCGCGACCATCACGTGGGCTCGTTCGCCGGCCTGCATCGGCAGGTCTGGGGAGTTGTAAGCCAGGTCGATCGCGTCGGAGAAGGCGTCGCCGTAGCGTTCCAACGGCGAGCGTAAGTCCGGGCCCTCGTCGGTGCTGTGGCGCTCGGCGAGGGAGTCGAACAGGGCGCTGGCTCGGGCGCCGGTCTCATCGTCGAACCGGCCGTTCAACTCCCAAAACCCGGTTCTCTTGCGACGCAACGACAACTCACGACTGGGCTTGGCCGGTTCGGTCTCGTCGGGTGCAGCGCCATCAGGATCGAGGTGGGCCAGAATGCGTGCACCCAGAGCCGCGACTTGTTTGTGCCCGGCCTCGGAGGCGAACGTGAGCAGGTGCTGCTCGGCGCCGTCGCGGTGCTCGGGTGGGACCTGGGTCATCACCCTGACGATCGTGTCGATCATCGGGCTGCTCAACCGACCCTCCGCAGCGGCAGCGCCGGTGGCGGGAGCAACAGCGGCAATGGGCGTGCCGTCGAGGGTGCGGCCCGGGGTGAGGGCGCGGGCTCGCTTGACCACAATCTCGGCAGCGGACTTGGGAACGTCGGCGAGGTGCTCGAAGAGCCGCGCCACAGAACGGTATCCGAAGAGTTCCATCACACCGCGCGACTCGATCTCCGCCAGCAGAGAACCGATCTCAGCCTCGGCAGACCGCACAACAGTGAGCAGCGCGGAGACACGGTCGGCCAGAGCCACCGCATCCGCTTGCCACACCGTTTCCCTGTCCATACAACAAGATTACCGAAGATCGAACGTATGTCATCACTCGAAAGGGTGCGAACAAGACCTCGGCAGGGACACCGTTGCGTGGGGAATCGGCGCTCCGGCACCGAGCGGTAAGCAAGTACAAGAAGCGCCGATTTCCCACGCCCCGGCGAAGCCGCATCCCTAAAAAGCGAGTTCCTTCATGACATTCCAAGCAGAGCGCCACCGCGGCGGGCAAGGCGTCCAGCTAGCGCGGGAGCAGGTCCGGCGCGAGCACCGGCCCACCTCCTCGCCTCCCCCGCCAGTACACAGTGGACCGAAGCCCAGCGCACCAAAGGAACGCAGAAGCGGCAGTTCCGAGTGCAGGCCCCAGCACTCCTGGGAGTGACAGGACCAGGCACGGACACCCGCCCCGACCTACAGTCGAAGCATGACCGATGAGCCGAACCTCCTGGGCGATCACCTGCGCGCCCGTCGTGAGCTGCTCACCCCCGCGCAGGCGGGCCTTCCCGTCACCGGCGTCCGACGAGTCCCGGGGCTGCGCCGGGAAGAGGTCGCGATGCTGGCCGGCATCAGTGCCGATTACTACCTTCGCCTGGAGCAGGGTCGCGACCGCAACCCGTCGAGGTCGGTCCTCGAGTCGCTGGCGCGTGTTCTGCAGCTGGACGACGACACCACCGCGTACCTCATCGGCCTCACCGAGGCGACGGCGAAGCCACGCCGCTCGCGGCGGCGGGCGCGGAAGGAGACCGTTCCGGCGAGCACGGTCAAGTTCCTGGCGGCGCTGTCGCTCCCCGCGTTCGTCGAGGGCCGCTATCTCGACGTGCTGGCGGCCAACCCGCTCGCCGCCGCGATCTCGCCCCGGCTCGTCGCGGGGGCCAACCGGCTGCGCGACGTCTTTCTCGACCCGGCCGAGCGCGAGCTCTTCGCCGACTGGGAACTCGCCACGCGCGCGCTGGTCGCCGGCTTCCGGCAGGCCGTCGGCACCGAGACCGACGACCCACGGTTCATCGAGCTGGTCGGTGAGCTTTCGCTGGCCAGTCCCCGGTTCCGGGAGCTGTGGGCCCGCCACGACGTCGCGAACCGGCGGGGCGCGACCGTGCGGTTCGACCACCCGGTGGTCGGCGAACTGGTGCTGAACCGGGAGAAGCTCCTCGTCAGCGAGGCGCCGGGGCTCGTGCTCGCCGTCTACCACCCCGACCCCGGCACGGACGCCGCGGACAAGCTCGCCCTCCTGGGCTCCGCGGCCCTGCCGCCGGCCACCGCCCATACGACCACTGCCCGTACGACCACCGAACAGGACAACAACGCATGAGCAAGCTCGCCCTCGTCACCGGCGCCACCTCCGGCATCGGGCAGGCGTTCGCCGAACGCCTCGCCGCCGACGGCCACGACCTGGTGATCGTCGGCCGGCGGCAGGAGCGCCTCGACGAGTTCGCCGCCGCCCACACCGACGTGAAGGTCCGCGTCGTCGCGGCCGACCTCTCCACCGACGAAGGCATCGACGCCGTCGCGGAGATCGCCGCCACCGAGCCGCTCGACCTGCTGGTGAACAACGCCGGTGTCGCGCACTACATGCCGCTGGCCGACCTGCCCGCCGCCAAGGCCCGGGAACTGGTCAAGGTCAAGGTGCTGGCCCCGACGATGCTCGCCCGCGCGGCCGTCGCGGGCATGCGGGAACGCGGCACCGGCACCATCGTCAACGTGGCCGGCATGATCGCGTTCAGCGGACCGGCACCGCACGCACAGATGCCCCGCCGCGCGGTCTACGCGGGCTCCCTCGCCCACCTGGTCACGCTTTCCCAGACCCTGAGCGCCGAACTCGAAGGAACCGGTGTCCGGGTCCAGGTCGTGTGCCCGGGCGTGGTCGCGACGGAGTTCCACGAGCGCCAGGGCATGGATCTGAGCGCGATCCCCCGGATGAGCGCGGCCGACGTCGTCTCCGCGTCGTTGCGCGGCCTGGAACTCGGCGAGGTCGTCTGCGCCCCCGGCGTCGAGGACACCGGCCTCCTCGACGCCGTGTTCCGGGCCGAGCTGGCCGCTTTCGGGGGCCAGGGCACGGAGCTCGCCGGCCGGTACCGTCAGATTTCGTAGGTGACCAGCGCGAGCCCGACGTTGAGGCTCTTGACCCGGATCTCCAGGAGCGACAACGTGTTCGCGGGCCAGCTCACCCGCCCCGTGGCGCCCTTGCCACAGCCCAGGGACTGCCACGGGCGTTCCTCGCGCACGCTGCCCATCCGGCCGTCCACGCAGGCGCGCTGCTGCGTGCCCGGCTCCACGAACCAGGTGACCTCGAGGTACCCGCGCCACTGCGGTGGGCTGGTGAAGCTGCACGGCTTGGACACCGCGCCCCACTTCGCGGGGAAGCCCACCGCGTTGCCGCGGCAGAAGACGTCCGCGCGCGTGGACGCGGCCGCCGGGACCGACGACGACACGAGCGCGAGCAAGGCGACGACCAGGACTGCCCAAGATCGTTTCATGGTTCGAGGCTAGCGCCGGGGTGCGTCTTTCCCTGTCACTCGAACGGTTCTTTCTCCGGCCCCGACGGGTCAGGGCACCACCAGCACCGGCCAGTGGCCCGTCCTGATGAGCTTCGTCGCCACCGAGCCCGCGAACCGGTGGCCCGCCTGCTGGGACGCGCCGACCACCACCGTGTCGGCCTGGCAGCGGTCGGCCGTGTCGCGCAGTGCCGTGTACGGGTCGCCGTACGTCTTGACCAGCATCACCGGCACCCGCAGTTCCTCGGCCGCGTCGCGCATCTGGTCGCGCAGCTCGGCGAACAGGTGCGTCGCCGTGTCGTGTTCCAGCACCGTGGCCACCGCCGGGCGCAGCGGGGCCAGCGGTGGCGGGCACGCCACGAAGACGACGATGAGCCGGCTGCCCTCGCGGCGAGCCATGCCGAACGCGAACGCCGCCGCCCGCATGGCCGTGTCCGTGCCGTCGACCCCGGCCAAGATGGCCCGCGCCGGGACATCGCGGCGCGGGCCGAACCTCTCCACAGTGGACTCGAAGGTCCCGGGTCCGCCCATCGCCGGCTCTCCTACCCCACCACCGCGTCGGACGCCGCCGGCTCGTCCGCCTTCTGCGGCACGTCGATGGTGGTGCGCAAGGTGATCGGCTTGAGCAGCAGCGCCGCGATCACCCCGACCACGGCCACCGCCGCGGAGATCAGGAAGATGTGCGCGGTCGCGTCGCCGTAGACGGTGTGCACGACCGCCTGCACCTCGGGCGGGAGCGCCTTGAGGTTCAGCGCGCTGACCCCGCCCGTCGACGCCTGCCCCGCCGGCACGTGCAGCGCCGCGGCCAGGTCGGCGGAGACGCGGTTCGCCAGGACCGCCCCGAGCACCGAGACGCCGATGGTACCGCCGAGCGAACGGAAGAACGTCACCGACGCGCTCGCCGAGCCGAGGTCCCGCAGGGGCACGTCGTTCTGGACCGCGAGCACGAGGTTCTGCATCGTCATGCCGACCCCGATGCCGACGACGGCCATCGCGACGCCGACGATCCACAGCGGCGTGGCGTGGTCGACCATGCCCAGCCCGAGGAAGCCGAGCACCAGGATCACCGCGCCGGAAACGATGTACGGCTTGATCTTGCCGGTGCGGCTGATCAGCCGCCCGGACACCGTCGAGGACACGAGCACGCCCGCCATCATCGGCATCGTCAGCAGGCCGGCTTCGGTGGGCGTGTACCCGCGGCCGATCTGGAAGTACTGGCCGAGGAACACCGCGCCGCCGAACATCGCCATGCCGACCGCGAGGCTCGCGATGATCGCCAGCGCGGGCGTCCGCTGGACGACGATCTGCAGCGGCACCACGGGTTCGCGGACCTTCTTCTCGACCACCACGGCGACCGCGAGCAGCACGAGCCCGGCCGCCACCATGACGGCGGTCTGCCACGACAGCCAGTCGAAGGTGTTGCCGACGAACGAAACCCAGATCAGCAGCACGCTCACGCCGGCGGCGATCAGGCCGGCACCGAGGTAGTCGACGCGGACGTTCTCCCGGCGCACGGTCTCCAGCTTCAGCGTGCGCTGCAGCACGACGAACGCGAGCACCGCGATCGGCACGCCGACGAAGAAGCACCAGCGCCAGCCCAGCCACGGCACGTCCACGATCAGGCCGCCCAGCAGCGGGCCGCCGACGGTCGCGACCGCCATGACGGCGCCGAGGTAGCCGTTGTACCGGCCGCGTTCCCGCGGCGGGATGATCGCCGCGATCACGACCTGGACCAGCGCCTGCAGGCCGCCGACGCCGATGCCCTGGAACGCCCGCGCGGCGATCAGCTGCCCGGTGTCCTGGCTGAAGCCGCTGATCATGGAGCCGGCGACGAAGATCACGATCGCGACCTGGACCAGCGTCTTCTTGTTGAACAGGTCGGCGAGCTTGCCCCAGATCGGGGTGGTGGCCGTGGCGGCCAGCAGCGTGGCCGTGACGACCCAGGTGTACTGCGTCTGGGTGCCGTTCAGCGAGCCGATGATCAGCGGCAGCGACGTCGAGACGACGGTCGAGCTGATCATGGCCACGAACAGCGCGAGCAGCAGCCCGGACAGGGACTCGAGCACCTCGCGGTGCCGCATCGACCCGGACGAGCCGGTTCTTTCGGACTTCATGGCATCCTTTCGCACGTTCCGGACCATCATTGCTCACTGAGCAAACTTGCACAATGGGCAATTTGTTCCGGCGGCTACGCTGAGCGCATGGACGCCCTCGACACGCTGCGCACCCGCAAGAAGGCGGCGACGCGGCAGTCGTTGCACGAGGCCGCGCTGCACCTGGCGGTCGAGCGCGGGCTGGACGGGGTGACGGTCGAGGACATCGCCGACGCGGTGGGCGTCTCCCGCCGAACGTTCTCCAACTACTTCACGAACAAGGAAGACGCGATCCTGCACGCCGACCGCGAGCGGACCCGCGTGCTCGTGTCCCTGGTCGAAAACCGGCCGGCCGACGAGGAGCCGTGGCAGGCACTGCGCACGGCGAGCCGCGAGCTGTACCACGGACGGGCGGTCCCCGACCGCGAATGGGTGGCGCAGCTGCGCCTGCTGCGGCGGCACCCGACGCTGCTCGCCCAGCAGGCCGGCGACCAGATCACCCTGGAGCGCGACCTGGCCGCGGTGCTGGTCGCCCGGGGCCACGGCCTCGAGGAAGCCCTGGCCCGCCTCATGACGGCGACGTTCCTGGCGGCGGCGCGCACGGCGAGCGTGCTGTGGCTGGAAGACTCGGCGGAACGCTCCCTGCCCGACCTCGTCGACGAGCTGCTGGGCCGGGTCGGCTTCCACTGAGGACGAAGACACTCCGGCGCCGCCGCGGCTCGAGCGCCGCGCCGCGGGGATAGAGCCGGCAACCCAGGAGCCCGCACGGGCATCGCCCGGCCACGAGCGGAACGCTCCCGGCGCGGCGCAAACCGGCGCGAGCGCCGCCGAGCTACGGGCGGAAGGCCTTCAGCGCCGCCGCCACCAAAGCGTCCGCGTAGCTCTCGGTCAGCGGGCCGGTGCGCAGCAGCCACCGTTGGTACAGCGGCGCGTAGAGCACTTCGAGCATCAGGTCCAGGTCGGCGTCGGGGGCCAGCTGGCCCGCCCGCTGAGCGCTGCGCAACCGGTCCTTCTTCGCTTCGTCGACCGGGGCGGCCAACCGCTCGCGGTAGAGCGCGGCCAGCTCCGGGTCGTTCGCGATCTCCGTGTTGAGCGCACGGATCGGCGCCTCGAACGCCGGATCGGCGAACTCGGCGACCGTCGCGCGCATGATCAGGCGCAGGTCGGCTTCCAGGTCACCGGTGTCGGGCAGTGCGGCGACCTCGCCCGACGGGTCCGCGCTCAGTTCCAGGACCGAGTCGAACACGACCGCGCCCTTGGCCGGCCACCACCGGTAGATCGTCTGCTTGCCGACGCCGGCGCGGGCGGCGATGGCGTCGATCGACACCTTGGCGTAGCCGAGCTCGACGATCAGCTCGCGGGTCGCCGCGAGGATCGCCCGGCGGGACCGCTCGCTGCGCCGGGCGGCGTCGGGCTTCTTGGTGACCATGGCGACAGCCTAGCGCGCCGCGAGACGAACCGTTTCGTCTTGACACGCGGTCAGGAGAAGTCCACACTTGTCCTCGCAAGACGAGACGGTTCGTCTCGTGGACATCAAGGGGGTTGCGCCATGTCGGCCACCGATGGTCAGGTCTGGTTCGTCACCGGGGCTTCGCGCGGTCTGGGCCGGGCGATCGCCGAAGCCGCGCTGGCGGCCGGGCACCGCGTGGTCGCGGCGTCCCGGACAAAGGGCATGCTCGGCGACAGCCATCCCGGTCGGCTCGTGCACATCCCGCTGGACGTCACCGACCGCGCGGCCGTGTTCGACGCGGTGAAGCACGCGGCCGCCGTCTTCGGCGGGCTCGACGTCGTCGTCAACAACGCCGGGGTGATGCTCTACGGGATGGTCGAGGAGGCCACCGAAGAGCAGGTCCGGGCGCACTTCGACGTCAACTTCTTCGGCGCGGTCTGGGTTGCCCAAGCCGTGCTCCCCCACCTCAAGGGCGGCGGACGGCTGCTGCAGGTGACGTCGATGGGCAGCGGCGGCGGAATGGCGTCAGTCGGGTTCTACGGCGCCGGCAAGGCGGCGCTGGACGCGCTGACCGAGGCGCTGGCCATGGAAGTGGAACGCTTCGGCGTGCGCGTGACGAACCTTCAGATGGGCGGCTACGCCACCGAGCTCTTCACGAGCGGCACGACGACCACCGCCCCCGATCCCGCCTACCAGGAGCTACGGAAGGAGCTCGAGGAGATGTGGGGTGATGACGCCGGTCCGGCACCGGAGACGGCCGCACCGGTCGTGCTGCGCGTCGCGGCACTGGACGACCCGCCGCGCCGGCTCGTCGTCGGCGGCGCGTCGTTCGAAATGGTCCAGGAGCTGGCCCGGCTGCGTGCGGAGCAGTACGCGAAGTGGGAAGACCTCAGCCGGCAGGCACCCGGCTGAGGTCTTCCGCGGCTCAGACCAGGCCCTGCTGCGCCAGCCAGTCCTTCGCCACGTCCGCGGCCTTCTCGCCGTCGGAGTCGACGCGCTTGTTCAGGTCGCGCATCCCTTCCGTCGTGAGCTTCGCGCTGACCGCGTTGACGGCGGCCGCGAAGTCCGCTCCGCGCTCGTCGAGGACCTTCTTGGTCACCGCCGGGACCACGTTCTCGGTCGGCACCATGGCCAGGTCGTCCTTCAGCGCGACGTACTTCGGGTCGCCGGCCTGCGGGCTCACCGAGTCGACCGGGATGACCGTGACGGCCCCGGAGTCGAGCTGCTGCACCCGCGGCCCGAGCTCCTGGACGGTCTGGAACGTCGCGTTCGTCAGCTTGTAGACGTCCGTGAGGCCCTTGAAGCACGTCAACCGCTTCTCGCACTCCGGGCCACCGGCCAGGACGACCTTGTCGAGCTTCTTCAGGTCGCTGATGGACGCGAGGCCCTTCGACTGCGCGAGGTCGGCCTTGACGATGTAGGTGTTCTTGTCCTCCGCCGCCGCGTAGTCCAGCAGCGAGACGCCGCTGGGCTCGAGCAGCTTGGCCAGCTGCTCGTGCTCGCCCTTGGCGTCCTTCACCGGGTCCGCACCGAACCCGGCGGCGATCGCCGAGCCCTGGTACTCCGGGATGAACTGCAGCTCACCGGACTTCAGCGACGGGTAGATCAGCTCCCGCGAGCCCAGGTTCAGCTTCCGCGTCACCGGGTAGCCCTTGGCCTCCAGCGCCTGCGCGTAGATCTCCGCGAGGATCTGGCTGTCGGTGAAGTTGAAGGACGCGACGACGATCGGCGCCCCGCCCTTGCCCGCCGCGGCGGGCTTGTCGTCCCCGCCGCCGCACGCCGTCAGGCCCAGAGCGGCCACCGCCACCAGCGCGGCCACTCGGATGTTCCGGGTCCAGCCCACGTCCCACACTCCTCAGTCAAAATCGGACGGTCAGGACCCTAGCCAGCCCCACCGACAGAAACCACATACTGGGATCACGGCGCGAGGTGTTCACGCAGTGTCGAGCCGGTGTATTCGGTCCGGTACCGGCCCTTGCGCTGCAGGATCGGCACGACGTGGTCGACGAAGGCGGTCAGTTCGTACGGCAGCGTCGATCCCATGATGGTGAACCCGTCGACGGCGCCGGCGTCCTGCCAGGTGAGCACGTGGTCGGCGAGCTGCTCGGGCGTGCCGACGAAGTGGACCTGCCCCGCTCCCCCGGTGATCGCCGCCGCGATCTCGCGCAGCGGAGCGTCGGGACGCTCTCGCGCGGCCGCGGCCAGCTGCTGCAGGCGGCTCGATCCGCCCTCGGCCCGCAGCTCGGCGGGCAGCGGGGCGTCCGGGTCGAACGCGTCCGGGTCGAGCCCGGCCGTGTACAGCGCGTTCTGCCAGCGGAACTCCGGGCTGGCCAGGTCTTCGAGCCGCTTCGCCCGGGCCTTCGCCTCGGCCTCGGTGCCGCCCAGGGTCACCATCAGCGCCGGCAGGACGCGCACCCGCGAGGGATCCCGGCCGGCCGCGACGACCTGGGCGTCCAGCTCGGCGCGGAACTTCACCGCGGCTTCCAGCGACGGCGGGCCGGAGAACACCAGCTCCGCGTACCGGGCCGCGAGCCCGATCCCGGCGGCCGACTGTCCCGCCTGGACGAGCACCGGCCGTCCCTGCGGCGACCGCGGGAACGGCAGCACGCCTTCGACGTCGTAGAAGCGGCCGTGGAACCGCGGCGCGTGCAGCTTGGCGCGGTCGGCCCAGACGCCGTTCTCGCGGTCGCCGACGATCGCGTCCTCGTCCCAGCTGTCCCACGCCCGGGTGACGACGTCGACGAACTCGTGCGCGCGCTCGTACCGGTCGGCGTGGTCGGGATGGGCCTTCTCGCCGAAGTTCGCCGCGGCGAGCGGGGTGATGGTCGTGACGATGTTCCAGCCGGCCCGGCCGCCGCTGAGGTGATCGAGCGTGGCGAACCGGCGGGCCAGCTCCCACGGCTTGTTGTAGGTCGTCGACCCCGTCCCGATCAGGCCGATCTTCTCGGTGACCGCGGCCAGGGCCGACAGCACCGAGATCGGGTCGAACTGCGTCTGCGGCAGGTGGGTGACGCGGTATTCGGCGATGGCGATGTTGTCGGCGAGGAAGATCGAGTCCATCAGGCCGCGCTCGGCGGTCCGCGCGATGTTCGCGTAGTACGGCAGCCCGAGCACGCCGCGGACGTCGTCCTCGACGACCCGCCACGCGGACTCGTGGTAGCCGTTCGGCCAGATGAAAGCGTTGAAGTGCAGGGAATCTGCGGTCACAGCGCGGCTCCTTCGATGGTGCTCGCCGCGTCGGCGGCGGTGCGGCCGTGGACGGCGGGGCGGCCGCCGTACGGGTCCTGGCCGGTCCAGAGTGCCGTGGGCGCGGCCGCGCGCACCACGGGGACGACTTCGGTGGCGAACCGTTCGAGCATCGCGAGCTGCTGCTCGTGCGGAATCATGGTGGGCAGGCTGAAGGACTGCAGGTCGTGCCCGAACGCCTCGTGCCACCACAGGATCTTCTCGGCGATCTGCTGCGGGCTGCCGACCAGCACCGGCCCGCGCGCGATCGCGTCGTCGATGGTCGGGAACTCCATCGCGTTGCCCGGCGTGTGGTTCCCCGGCTGGTTGAAGAACTCGACGATCTTCTCGTAGGTGGGGCCGAACGCCTCCCGCGCTTCCTGCGTCGTGTCCGCCAGGTACAGGAAGCCCGCCCCCGCGCCGACGAAGGCGAACCGCGGATCGTGGCCGTGCTCGGCGTACCGCTTGCGGTAGTGCTCGATCAGCACGGTGTAGTTGTCGCGCGGCTGGATGGCGTTGGCCGAGAAGAGCGGATCACCCCATTCGGCCGCCAGCTCGGCCGAGGTCAGCGTGGTCGCCGACCCGTGCCAGATCCGCGGCGCGCCGGCGAACGGGCGCGGCAGGCTGGTCACTGCGTCCAGCGGGCCGCGGAAGCGTCCCTCCCAGGTGACGTCCTCCTCGCGCCAGAGCCGGCGCAGCAGCCGGTACTTCTCGGCGAGCGCGTCCCACTGGTCGCCGTTCGCGATGCCGAACATCGGCAGCTGGCGCAGCTCGTTGCCCTTGCCGATCACCAGCTCCAGCCGCCCGCGCGAGAGCTGGTCGACCGTGGCGTAGTCCTCCGCCACCCGCAGCGGGTCGTGGACGGACAGGACCGAGACGCCGGTCTGGATCCGGACCCGGCTCGTGGTCGCGGCGATCGCGCCCAGCAGCACGGTGACGCCGCTGCTCAGGAAGTGGCCGGCGTGGCGTTCCCCGAGCGCGACGGCGTCGAACCCGAACTCCTCCGCGTAGCGCGCCGAGGTCAGCGCCTGCGCGAAGCGCTCGTCGGTGCGGACCCGGCGACCGGTCACCGGGTTGGTCAGGTGGGGCAGGATGTCCAGAACCTGGAATCTCATGGGGTGGGCTCCGTGCTGTCCGGGCTCGCGCCGGCTCCGACTGGGGTCAACCGGATCTTCGCGAAGCTATTCCCGGACGCACGCGTGTTCCAGATGGTGAACGCCACGGGGCAAGGCACCCCGTCCGTGACCTGAGTCACTTCGACCGCCCTCGCCGGAACCCGTTCCCGGTCCGGCGAGAAACAGGGAATGACACTGGGCGGAGCGAGAGGCGGGCGATGACCCCGGAAGACACCGAAGCCGACGACGACGCGAGCGTGATCGCGCGGTCGCGGCGGGAGCCGAGCCTGTTCGCGGTCATCTTCGACCGCCATTCCCGGCACATCCACCGCTACCTCGTCCGGCGGCTGGGCCCGACCGCGGCGGACGACGTCCTGGCCGACACCTTCCTCATCGCGTTCGCCAAGCGCGCGAAGTTCGACCCGGCCCGGCCGGACGCGCGGCCGTGGCTCTACGGCATCGCCACGAACCTCGTCTCGCGGCAGTGGCGGACGGAGGTGCGGGAGCTGAAGCTCCGCCTGGCCGTCGGGCCGCCGGCCGTGGACGGCGGCCACGCCGACCGGGTCGCCGAGCAGGTCAGCGCCCAAGCCCTGGGCCCCGACCTCGACCGGGCCCTGGCGACGCTGCGCCCGCGCGAGCGGGACGTCCTGCTGCTCGTCGCCGCGGAAGGACTGGGCTACCAGGAAGTCGCCGAAGCGCTGGGCATCCCCGTCGGCACCGTGAAATCGCGGCTCAGCCGCGCCCGCACCCGCGTCCGCGCCGAGCTCGGCGCCCTCGACCTCGCGAAGGAGACCTCCGGTCATGGATGAACTCGACCTGATCCGCGAGCGCGCGGAAGCCGTCGGCTTCGCGCCGGCGGAGCACCTCACCCCGGCCCGGGAGCGGCTGCTGGCCGCGGCGCGCGGTGACCGGCCGCACCGGTCCCGGCGCTGGTTCTGGGCCGCCGGCGCCTCGATCGGCCTGGCCGCGGCGATCACCGCGGTCGTGGCGCTCGCCCCGGCCGAGCAGGTGGGCATCGGCGTCGGCGTCGCGCACGCCGACCCGGTCAAGGTGCTGACCGAAGCGGCGAGCACCGCCCTGAAGGAGCCGGCCAAGCCGCCGCGCCCCGACCAGTTCCTGTACGTGAAGACCGAATACGCCATTCCCCCCAACCGCGAGGTCTGGCTCTCGGTCGACGGCACCCGCGACAGCCTGATCGGCAGCACCAAGGAAGGTGGCTGCCGCAACGGCAAAGCGCCGATGTACGGCACGAACGACCCGCGCGCGGAAGGGACGCTCGAGGACTGCGTACCCAGGCAGGTCTACCGGACGGATCTGCCGACGACGGCCGACGCGATGCTGGCCTACCTCTACGAAGAAGAGGCCGACCGCGACGGCCGGGCCACCTACATCGGCAAGGCCGTCTACACCCTCGCCTACGAGCAGGTCCTCCAGCCGGCGTCCTATGCGGCGCTGTTCGAGGCGGCAGCGAAGGTGCCGGGCCTGACGGCCTTGGACCACGTCACCGACGGCGCCGGCCGGCCGGGCGTCGGGATCAGGTTTCCGATGCCCCCGGGCTCCTCACCGAAGGCGCAGCCGATCGTGCTGGTCTTCGACGCCACGACGTACCAGTTCCTGGGTACCGAGGACAGCGCCGTGACCGTGAAGACCTACGTCGACGAGGTGGGGCAACGCCCCTGAGCTCAGGCCGGGTCTTCGTGGAAGGTCGCGAACGCCGACACCGGCTCGCGCGTCGTGCGGTGATCGCTCAGCCGGTGGTCCTCGTCCGCGTACCCGAGTGCGATGCCGCAGACGATCACGTGGTCGCCGGGCACCCGCAGGTGCCGGCGCAGGACCGGGTGGTAGTCGATCAGCGACGCCTGCGCGCACGTGTGCAGCCCGGCTCCGCGCGCCGCCAGCATCAGCCCCTGCAGGAACAGGCCCGCGTCGACCAGCGCGCCCTGCAGGGGCAGCCGGCTGACCGTCAGGACCATGCCGACCGGCGCGCCGAAGAAGTCGTAATTGCGCCGGTGGTGGCCGAGGCGGCCGGCCGTGTCGCCGGGCTCGATGCCGAGCGCGTCCCGGTACAGCCCTTCGCCGAAGCGGCGGCGGCGCGACCGGAACGGCTCGGGCCACCGGTCCGCGCCGGGCTGGTAGGCGAACTCCCCCGCCGAGCGGCGGCCTTCGTCGTGCGCGCACAGCAGGTCCGCGCTCAGGGCCCGCTTCGCCGCGCCGGTCAGCACGTGCACCCGCCACGGCTGGCTGTTGGAGTTGCTGGCCGACCGCGCCGCCAGGTCCAGCAGCCGCTCGAGTACCGCGCGGGGCACCGGGTCCGGCCGGAACGCCCGGCAGCTGCGGCGGGTCAGCAGCGCCTCCTCGACGGTGGTGCTCACTCGGCCGGCGGGGTGATGTCGTAGGAGATCCGGCCCGCCGGCAGGTAGAAGAGGGCGATCAGGGCGCCGCCCTTGACCTCCGGGTAGTGGTGGCTGCCCGGGCCCGGTGCGGTCCAGCCCGGGCCGCTCCAGCCGCGCGGGCCCATCAGCTTGGCGCCGGGGTCGAGCGGCACCACCAGGTTGAGCTCGCCGTACGGGTGCTGGTGGTACTGCCCGCGGTAGGGCTCGACGCTGTCCATGTAGACGGCGGTGACGCTGAAGTAGCTGAGGACGTCCTGGGGGTCGGCGATCCGGCTGCGCCGGTACTTCGGTCCGTCCACCTCGATGTTCGCCGCCCAGCCGGCCCGGACGCCGTCGGTGATCATCCGGGCGAGGTCGTCGTACAGCGGGCTGCCGGGGCCGTGGTGCTCGTTGAGCCAGGTCTCCAGCTCCCCTCCCGCGGTCCGGTTCTTGACGGCGTCGAGGAACGGGACGCTCCGGTCGATCAGCTCCTGGGCGGTGGTCATGGTGGGCTCCTTCCGGTCGGTGGTCCGAAGGTAAGCCGATGTTTCGTTACAGTCAAGTATCGTAACTTAACAGCCAGGTATCGTAACGAATCCGCTAGGCTCCTCCCATGGCGCGAGCAGGCGAAGAAGCGACGACCGGCGAGGCGGCGCCCCGGCCGGGGGGCCGCCCCCGCGACGCCGCGCTCGACGAGGCGATCATCCTGGCCACCCGGAACCGGCTGGTCCGCGACGGCTACTCGCTCATGACCATCGGCGACATCGCCTCGGACGCGAAGGTCAGCCGCCCGACGCTGTACCGGCGGTGGAGCACCAAGTTCGAACTCGTCGTCGACGCGCTGGACTACGGCTTCCGCAAGCAGCGGGACATGTACGCCGTCGACCTGAGCAGCATGGCGCCGCGGGAAGCGCTCGTCGAAGCCGTCCGCCGGCTGGATCCCGCGTACTTCAACCCGGACGCCATGGTCCTCATGGGCAACTTCGCCGGCGAGGCCATCCGGACGCCGGAACTGCTCGGGATCCTGCGCGAGCACGCCGTCGAACCGCGGGTCACGCTCGTCGAGAACGTGCTGACGCAGCTGCAGGACAGCGGCGCGGTGCGGGACGACATCGACAAGCACACCATCGCGACGATGTGCTTCGGCAGCTACTTCGCCGCCTTCTACCGAGGGGAAAGCCGGGACGAAATCCCCGAAGCGGTCGTTTCGGTGTTGTGGCCGGCGATCGCGAAGGCAGCGGGCAAGCGCAAATGAGGTCTCCGCACAACCAAACCGGGCTCTCATCCGTGCATTAAGAGTGTGAGGACGACTTCGGATCGACGGCGCCGCTTCCGCGCGCGGGCGGTGGCCGTCGCGGTGCTGGTGGGGGCCGGTATCGCGTTCGCCAACGCCGCCATCGGCGCGCCGGCCGGGCCCGCGCTGGCCGCGGCGCTCGGCGGGCACAGCCTGCCCGACACCACCGCACTGGGCCGTGACCCGGCGCCCGCGCCGCCTACTTCGACGACGCCCGCGCCGAACCCGGTCCTGCCGTTCAACGCCAAACTGACGTCGGACGACATTCCGGTCGCCGGCGGCGGCGTGCGCGACGGCGCCTGCAGTGGCTCGCTGGTGGCGCCGCAATGGGTCGTCACGGCCGGGCACTGCTTCCACGACCTCAAGGACGCGCGGATCGGCGGCCGGCCGCCGTACACGATGACCGTGACGATCGGGCGGCTCAAGGACAGCGACCCCGGCGGGCACACGGCGGTGGTCGTCGACGTCCGCCAGTCGCCGGTCAACGACCTGGCGGTGGCGAAGCTCAGCGCGCCGGTGGACGACATCACCCCGGTGGAGCTGGCCACGAAGCGCCCGTCGGTCGGCGAGGAGCTGCAGTTCGCGGGCTGGGGCTCGCACTCGGCGACCGTGCTCGGCCCGTCCGATCACCTCAAGCGCGGACGGTTCCGGGTTTCGGGCATCGCCTCCTCGACCCTGGAGGCCCTGCCGATCGGCATCCGCACGGTGGACAACGGCCCCTGCCCGGAGGACTCGGGCGGCCCGTTCTTCGTCTCGGACGACGGCGACCGCACCGGGCGCCTGGTGGCGATCGTGAACACCGGGCCGCCGTGCCCCCAGCCGGGCGCGGAGACGATCGCCCGGGTCGACGTCGTGGCGGACTGGATCCGCGAGCAGACCGGCTGACCGAGGCCCGGCTCACGACGCGAGCGGGATCTCCGCCCACACGGTCTTGCCGCCGTCGCGGCGGTGGAAGTGCCCGCGCCGGTCGGAACACGCGGCCACCAGGGTGAGCCCAGTGCCCGCCGGGGCGGCGTCGGGCACGACCGGGTCGAACCACGCGGACCCGCCGGCGTCCTCCACCCCGACCCACACCGCGGCGTCCCCGCAGATCAGCAGCGCCCGCAGGGGCCCGGCGGCGTGCCGGACGGCGTTCGTCGCCAGCTCACCGGTGATGAGCACGACGTCCGCCGCCACCTCGGCCGGCACGTCGGTCGCGGCCAACTGCTCGCGCACCCACGACCGCACCAGCCTGAGCTGCGCCGGCTCCGCCTCGAACTCGAAACTTCCCCGCGTCATGTCTTCGGCACCTCCCCCAGGACGGTTCCCCCACCACCGGTGGATGACCGGGACCGGAGATTGTTACACCTCAATTAGCGCGAACGGACGCACCCGTTCCCCTTTCGTCTGCCATTGGCCGGGCCATTCCGGCCGTTCACCGCACCCGGGGGCACCGGGCTGTTACAGATCACGGCCGGTACGCGACATCACCGTCGAGCATCACAGGGAGAGCGAGGTCGATGACGGGCGAACGACGAGTGCGGCTGCGGTTGGGCACCCGCGCGGTCTCGGTCCCCGCCGGGCACAGCCGTGAAGTGCTGGAATACGCCGGGGTGACCGTCCTGCGCGTCGAAGACGGCGAACCCGTCGAGCAGACGTGGGTCCCGGTCGGGACGTGCCCGAGCTACGCCGACGACGAGGCACTCATCGCCGCCTGGCACGCGGCCCTGCAGTGGACGCGGACGCCCACCGACGCGTGAGCTGAACCACAGCTGTCACACCGCCAGGGCGCGCGGTGTCTCCATGCCGAACCCGGCAGCGAAGGAGACACCATGAACGAGCTCACCCAGGTCGTCGTGATCGGCGGCGGTTACGCCGGCGTCATGGCCGCCAACCGCCTGACCCGGCGCGACGACGTCGCGGTCACCCTGGTCAACCCGCGGCCGCACTTCGTCGAGCGGATCCGCCTGCACCAGCTCGCCGCCGGCTCCGGCGACGCGGCCGTGGCCTACCGCGACGTCCTGGCCGCGCGCGTCCGGCTGGTCGTGGACCGCGTGACCGGGATCGACGCGGCCTCGCGCCGCGTGACGCTGGCGGACGGCGGCGCCCTCGGCTACGACTACCTGATCTACGCCGTGGGCAGCGCCGGCGCGAGCGTGCCCGAATTCGCCTACCCCGTCACAACTTTCGAAGAAGCACGGCGGCTGCGGCCGGTCCTCGACGCCGCGTCCGCGGTGACGGTCGTCGGCGCGGGCCCGGCCGGGATCGAGACGGCGGCCGAACTGGCGGAAGCGGGCCGGGCGGTGACGCTGGTCTGCGGCGGCCAGCTCGGGCCGTACCTGCACCCGAGCGGCCGGCACGCGGTCGCCGGGCGGCTGGCGAAGCTGGGCGTGACCGTGCTCGCCGATGCCGTGGTGAGCGAGGTGACCCGCGACGCCGTGCGGCTCGCCGACGGCCGCGAGCTGCCCAGCCCGATCACGATCTGGACCGCCGGGTTCGGCGTGCCGGACCTGGCCACGCGCAGCGGGTTGAGCACCGACGCCCTGGGCCGGCTGCGCACCGACGAGACGCTGACGAGCGTGGACGACGACCGGATCGTGGCGGCCGGCGATGCGGCGGCGCCATCGGACCTGCCGTACCGGATGGGCTGCCAGTCGGCGGTCCAGCTCGGCCCGCAGGCCGCCGAGACGGTGCTCAGCCGGCTCGCGGGAGCCCGGCCCGCCCCGGCCGAAGTCGGGTTCGCCGGCCAGTGCCTGAGCCTGGGACGCCGCGCCGGGATCTTCCAGTTCTCCCGCCGCGACGACACGGCGATCCGGCTCCACCTCGGTGGCCGGCTCGGGGCGAAGGTCAAGGAGCTCGTCTGCGCGAGCACCGTCAAGCAGCTGGCGTACGAGGCCCGCAAGCCCGGGGCCCGCAAGTGGTGGGTCACGGACAAGCGCCGGCGGGAACTGCTGCGGGAGCACCTGGTCGACGCGTGAGGAAGGGGGTGCCGAGGCACCCCCTTCCGTCACTTCCCGTTACGCCGGCCGGAGGCGACCACCGCCGGGATCGGAGCGCCGGTGATCACGAACTGCGACCCCGGTTCGATGACGACGTCGCCCTTCGCCGAACCGGAAATCGTCACGTTCGTCAGCGTCGCGCTGCCGCGGGCGCCGCTCATCGCGAGGATCCCGGCGCCGTTGACGGACCGGTCGATCTTGACGTTCGAGATCGCCGCCGTCACCACCCCTCCCCCGGTCTTGAACTGGATGCCGTCGTAGGTCGAATCGTGGATCTCGGTGTCCCGCAGCGTCACCCCCGGGATGTCCTTGCCCTGCGCGAAGAACGTGATCGCGCCGAACTTCTGCTGCTCGCCCCAGAACACGCCGCCGCAGCGGTAGAGGGCGTTGTTCGCGATCGTCGTCTGCCCGGAGAACGGCAGCGGGTCGTGGTCGGTCGCCAGCATGATGCCCGGGTAGTTCATCGTGTCGGACACGAGGTTGTTCTCGATCCGGTTCCCGTAGCCGCCGTAGACCGCGATCCCGTTGGCGCGCCAGGGAAGCTGGATCGTGTTGTTGGTGAAAACGTTGTCGTGCCCGATGTCGGTCGACGGGTCCTTCACGTACTGGCTCGCCCACACCGCGAGCGAATCGTCCCCGGTGGTGCGGAAGGACGAGTTGAACACCCGCGAGTTGCGCGTGCCGTTGGCGAAGTTGATGCCGTCGGCGTAGGTGTCGCGGATCCGCATGCCGCTGAATTCGAGGCCGTCGGCCGGGCCCCAGAGCTCGGGCTTGTTGCTGTAGTCGCGGCCGACCCACACGCCGACGTTCGCGTGCTCGATCCACACGTTCGAGATCTTCGTGCCGGTGCCGAAGCGGCCGTTGAGCCCGACGCCGCCTTCGGCGTTCCCGTCCCCGCCGCGGATCCGGCCGGACCCGAAGATCGCGATGTCCGAGAGCTGGACGTTCTTGTCGATGTCGAACCCGAAGTTGCCTTCGTGCGGGTGGTTGATGGTGCCCGCGTCCTGCGGCTGGATCAGCGAGTACAGCTGCGAGCGCCACATGCCGGCGCCGCGGATCGTCACGTTCGAGATGCCGACCTGGTTGTACTGGCCGCCGCCGTTGGGCACGGTCGGGTCGTCGGTGAGGATCTTCGCTTCCTGCCGCCACTGGCCTTCCGGGATCCAGACGCAGGCGATCCTGCCGTTCTGGTCGTCGGTGACCGCGCGCTGGATCGCGGGCGCGTCGTCGACGCCGTCGTTCGGCACCGCGCCGTACTCGGTGATCGACGTGCACTCGGCCGGCTTCGGCAGCGCGGGCGCCACCTGCTCGAGGTCGACCAGGTCGATCACGTAGTACGCCGCGTTGTCGCCGTTGTCCCGCTGCAGCTTGAACTTCGTGCCCGGCGGGTAGGACTGGGCCAGCAGCGCGTGCGACTCGTCGAACAGCCGCCGCGCGTCACCCTGCGGCGTGTTCGTCAGGCCTTCGGGGTCGTCGGCGGTGCCGTAGAGCCAGCTGTGCCGGGACGACAGCGTCAGCTTCTGCGCGAAGGTCCCGTTGACGTACAGGCTGAGCGTGTAGTCCTGCCCGCCGCCGGCGGCCGCGTCGGGCACCGAGTTGCGCACCACGATCGAGTTGGCCTGGTTCGTGGACGTGACCTCGACGTACTGGCCCTGGCTCGCCAGCCGGACGGACTGGCGGCCCGAGGACTCGGTCGCGAAGTTCGTGTGGCCGAACGTGCGCAGCGGGTCGGTCTGGAGCAATTGTCCTTGGTACTGCGCGGATTCCGCTTCGTATTCGGTGTACGGCACGGCCGCGCCGCGGCCCACCACGATCGCCCGCGCGAGCTCGTTGTTGGACTCGTTGGTCTCGGCGACGGTGTTCGTGGCGTCGGCGGTCGCCGTGAGGGTCGCCCCGCCGCTGGTGGCGGTCCACGTGCCGGAGATCGCGACGTTCGCCGTGGCACCGGCCGCGATCGCGGCCGTGGCGCCGGTCAGCGTGGTGGCGCCGGCGGTCAACCGGGTCACCGACGTGCCCGAGGCGCTCGTGCCACGGTTGTGCACCGCGACGGTGAACGACACCGCCGTGCCGGCCGCCGGGTTCGGCGGGTTCGACGTGATGCCGGTGACCTCGAGGTCCGGGCCCGGCGCCTGCGCGATCACCAGCTGGGTGGGCGAGGTGAACGTGTTGTTCGTGTCGTCCTGCTCGACGACCGTGTTGGCTGGATCGACCGTCGCCGACACGCTGTAGGAGCCTTGCGGCCGGGTGCCCGCGTTCACGGTCACGGTCGCGGACGCACCCGCGGCGAGGGCGCCGACCGCCGCGGTGCCGACGACGGTCCCGCCCAGGCTGACGTTGACAGTCGTGGCGCCCGAGGCCGCGGTGCCCGCGTTGCGCACTGTCGCGGAAACCCCGAGCTGGCTCGTCTCCGTCGGGTTAACCGGGGTCCAGGTGGTGCCGGTGACGACGAGGTCCGGGTTCGGCGCCGGGGTGCCGGACACCTGGAACTCCGCGACCTGCGCGCCGGGCGCGCCGGAGTTGGCGGAGAACTGCAGCCGGACGTCCGCCGCGCGGCCGCTGACCGGGACGGTCACCGTGTTCTGGTTGGCCGCGGGGTCGAAGCGGTAGTCGGCACGGGCTTTGAGGGAGGTGAACGCGGTGGCGCCCTGGTCGCGGCCGAGAACCTCGAAGTTCTGCGTCCGCGCGGCCCACGCCTGGTCGGGGTTGAGCTTCACGACGACCTGGTCGAGATCGGCGTTCGCGCCGAGCTTGACGGTCAGCGTGCTCGCCTGACCGGAAGCTTCCCAATAGGTAGCGGTGGTGTTGTCGTTCGCGTTCGCGGCGACGAAGGAGAAGACGCTGGACGACGCCTCGATCGGCTTGCCCGCGGCGAGGTTCTGGCCGGCCTGGGTGCCCTGGCGCACGACGTGGTTGCTGTCGGCGGACTCGTGCCCGGCGGCGTCCTTGGCCCGGATGAAGTACTCGACGCGCGTGCCGGCGGGGCGGGTTTCGGAGAAGGTGGTGCCGGTGACCGTGGTGACGGGCGTGCCGTCGCGGTAGACGGTGTAGCCGGTGACGCCGACATCGTCGGTCGAAGCCGACCACGTCAGCTTGACCTGGCCGGACGCGGGCTCGGTCAGCGCGAGGTTCGCCGGGGCGCTCGGCGCCTGCGTGTCCCCGGTGTCGGGCCCGTAGAGCTCGAACTCCGAGAGCTGCGCGGCCGGCCACTGCGTGTTGGCGGTGACGGTCAGCCGGACGTACCGGGCCGAGGCCGTCACCGGGATGGTGACGGTGTTGGCGCTGGGCGCGAAGGCGTACCCGCTCGACGCGGCGAGGTCGGTGAAGCTCGTGCCGTCGGTGCTGCCGCGCACGGCGAGGGTCTGGGTGCGGGCTTCCCAGGTGGCGGGCAGCTTCAGCACGATCCGCGAGAGGGACTTCGTGGAGCCGAGGTCGGCCTGGAGCCACTGCGGAAAGGCGTTGTTCGCGGATTCCCAGTAGGTGGCCTGGTTCCCGTCGACGGCGTTGGCGACGGGGTAGCCGGGCGTGGCGCTGCTCGCCGACACCGTCCGGGTCAGGGGTACGTCCGCGACGGCGGCCGGGGGCGCGGCGGCCGCTTCGGGTGCGCCGGGTGGCCCGCTCGCGGCCGAGGCGAGGGAGAGTCCGGTGACGGACAGTCCCACGGCGAGGAAACCGGCGACGAGCCGGGACAGGCGCGTACGAGTCATGGCGTCTTCTCTTCTTCGAGACGGCGGGGGACGGGAGCCTGAGCCACCCGAGCATGCAACAAGTGAGCGCCGTCACGCAAGAAGTAGACACCGATCAGAAAATTTACGACTCCTGCGCCGTCACTCGACTGGCCCAACCGGACGAACCAGGGCGAACCGCTCGGCGAAGGCCGCCATCTCCGCTCGCTGGGCCACCGGGTCGGCGGTCGCGGGGCTGACGACGAGGCGGGTCACGCCTTCCCGCGCGAACCGTTCGACGTCCACTTCGGACATTCCGATCGACCCCCATCGCGTGTACTGCAAGGCATCCGAGTCTCGGCCGGCTTCCATCGCGGCCGCCCGGGCGAGCTCGAACTGACGGCGGCGCTCGTCCGGCGTGAGCAGGCCACCGGGGAAGAATCCGTCCCCGCGCCGCCCGGCCCGCCGCGCGGCGGGCGCGCTCGAACCCCCGACGTGGATCGGCAGGTCGCCGCCGACCGGCTTCGGGAAGCTGCAGACGGCGTCGAGCGTGAAGAACTCCCCCGCGTGGCTGACGCCGTCCGCGCCGCCGGCCCAGAGCAGCCGCAGGACGTCGATCGCTTCGTCGGCCCGGCGGCCGCGGGTGGCGAAGTCGACCCCGGCGGCCGCGGCCTCGCCGGGCAGCGCGCCGACGCCGATGGTGAGCAGCCGCAGGCGCCCGCCGGACAGCAGGTCGACCGTCGCCAGCCGCTTGGCGAGCACCACCGGGTGGTGGTAGGGCAGCAGTAGCACGCCGGTGCCGAGCAGGATGTGCCGCGTGCCGGCGGCGGCGAACGTCAGGCACTCGAGCGGGTCACCGTAGGGCAGCGCCGGGTCCAGCTCCATCGGCCCGATCTTCGCGCCGGGGTGGAGGGCGACGTGCTCCGGCACGTAAAGCGATTCGAAGCCGAGGTCTTCGGCGTCCCGCGCGAACCGCGTGAGGTTGTCTGGGTCGACCCCGAAGTGGGGCGTGCTGTAGCTGATTCCGAACTTCACACGGGGCGACGCTAAACAGTGACGCCCGCGTCAAGGCAAGGGTCAGCGGAGCGCGAACACCATCCCGATGTCGGCCGCTTCCTGGACCGGGTCCTGTACGGCCTCGACCGTGAACCCGCGCGTGGCGAAGACTTCGCGGACGCGGTCACGGTTTTCGGTCCACCGTTCGACCTCGACGACCGCCTGCCGGACCAGCGGCCAATGGCGCTCTTCGATCCCCCGCAGCACTTCCAGCTCGGCACCCTCGACGTCGACCTTGAGCAGGTCGATGCGGTCGATCCCCTCCTCGTCGAGCACCGGGGACAGCGGCCGGACCCGCACGCGGTGCGTCTCGAGGTCGCGCATCACCTTCAGCTGACGGCCCACCAGGCCACGCAGGATCGGCGCCGGCACGCGGCGGGCGGCCGGGCCCATGCCGCCCTGCCGGATCATGGCGACGATGCTGGCGGTGACCCGCTTCCGCTCCGCCTCGACGTTCCCCTCGTCCCGCCACGACGACGAGAAGATCGTCGCGCCCGGGAAGTAGCTGAAGTCGAGCTCGTCTTCCCCGGCCGAGAGCCCGAAGGGCAGCGCTTTCAGCCGCCCCGCGAAGAAGTCGCGACCGTTGCTCTCCAGCTTCTCGTAGAGCGGCGGCAACGGCTCGAAGGCGAAGATCCGCACGTCACCGCCGAGCCGTTCGTAGACCGCCGCGGAGAAGACGCCGACGTTGGCCCCGACGTCGAGGACCGTCGCGCCGGGGGCGAGCTCGACGCCGTGGGCGAAGTAGCCGCCGACCTCCTCGCGGAGGAACGACACTTCCCACGGGTTGATGCTGTGCAGGTCCATCGTCACGCGCAGAGGCTTATCAGGCTTGGCGCCGGTGATCCAGCCCCATTGGTAGGTCACCCGATCGTGGGCGACGGCGTGGGCCACACTGGGAGCATGACCGCGACGCTGCTCATCACCCGCCAGCTCGAGGTGCACGACCACGTGCTGGCGCGTGGCTGGCGGCTGGACGGGGACACCGGACCCGCCGACGTCAAGTTCCTCGACGACGCCACGGCGGGCTGGTCGTACCCGGCCAGCTTCGGCGGCGGACGGACCAACACGGTCTCCGACACGACCCCGGTCGTCCTGCAGTGCTACTTCACCTTCGGCGACGAAGGCGAGGTCGTGTTCGCGGTCGTCCCGGCGGGCAACCTGCGCGGCAGCGGATGCCCGAAGCACGACACGGGCGAGCGGCAGTTCCCGCTCACCGGTGACGGGCGGGTCGACCTGGTCACGCTCACGGCGATGCTCGACGAGCTGGAGCCGCTCGCGCGGGCGCACGACGTCCACGCGCTGGTCGAGTGCCTGTACTTCGGACCGTGCGCTAACCGACCTTGAGCCGGCACTCCGTGCTCAGCGCGAAGGTCACGACGTACCGGTGGCGGGTCAGGAGGTCCGCGGCGGTTGGCCGCCATTGCGGTCCGCTCGCCCGTTCGAACAGCGCGTCGGCGACCGGCCCGTCGTCGAACCCCCGGGACAGGTCGGTCGACCGCTCCACCCAGGACTCGGTGACGGCGCCCGGCGAGGTGCACCCGGGCGTGCCGGGTGCACGCTCCGGTAGGAGGTAACTCGTCTCGGGCACGGTGCCGACGTCGACCTTTCCCGTCCGGGCCTCGGTGACCCGGTAGTAGTCGAGCGCGCTCTGGCGCCCTCCGAGGTCTTCGAGCCAGCCCGAGGCCCGGACCGCGGCGTCGATCTCACCGAGGCGCGCCGGGAAATCGCCGTCGAAGCCCGCCTTCCGGCTGTAGGTCGTCCGGCAGGTGATCGTGCCGGGGTTCCCGGCACCGATTTCGGTGGCGGAGTCGACTTCGCACAGTTCACGCGTGCTCGGTTCGGCCCACTCGGCCCACGGCAGGCGCGGTGACACGTCCGTCAGGGGCTTCGCCGCCCAGCGGTCGTTGATCTCCCGGTTCGCCCGGGCGGCTCCGGAATCGGCGGCCGCCCGGTAGTCGTCGGGCGACAACGACGTACCGGCCTCCACCCATGCCACGCACCCCGCGACCACGGCCACGCCTGCCACCCGCCATCCCCACCCCATGCCTTCAGCATGGCGCATGCGGGTGGGTGGTCGCCACACCCGCGCACCGCGTACCGGGCCGGGCACTCAGCGTGGTCCTTGACGGAGGCGCCCCGCCTCCTTAGGTTGTCGGGACATAGGACGTCAGACATCCCATGTCCTACCTCGACGAGGAGGTCGAACCGTGTCCCCGATGCGCAGGTTCAGCACCATCCTTCTGGCGGCGACGGCGACCGCGCTGTCCGTCACCCCCGCGGCCACCGCCGGCCCGGCGCACGGATGCGCGTCGTCCGTCGCCTTCACCTCCGGTACCGAGGGCTACGACACCTTCCGCATCCCGGCGGTGATCCGGGCCGCGAACGGCGCGCTCGTCGCCTTCGCCGAAGGACGGCGAGACTCGGCCGGGGACTCCGGCGCGATCCAGACGGTGTCGCGCACCTCCCGCGACGGCGGCTGCACCTGGGGTCCGCTGTCCGTGGTGGACAGCAACGGCGACGCCACCGCCGGCAACCCGGCACCGGTCCTCACCCGGAACGGTGAGCTCGTGCTGCTGACCGTCCACAACGGACCGGTCTCGGAGAAGCAGATCATGTCCGGACAGGCTTCCGCGCAGGACACCCGCCGCGTCTTCGTGCTGCGCAGCCGCGACGACGGCCGCACGTGGTCCCCGGCCCGCGACATCACCGCCGACGCGAAGCTGCCGGGCTGGCGCTGGTACGCCACCGGCCCCGGGCACGCCACGCTGCTGCGGCACGGCCCGCACGCGGGCCGGATCGTGGTGCCCGCCAACCACTCCAGCTCGCCGCCGGCCGGCTCGCCCGACGTCGGCACCGAGGCGAAGTACTACGGCGGCCACGACCTCTACAGCGACGACGACGGCCGCACCTGGCACATCGGCTTCACCGACGACCGCACCGACGGCGTCGTCGCGGCGAACGAGACGTCGGCGACCGAGCTGCCCGACGGCACGCTCTACTTCTCCAGCCGCAACCAGGGGTCCGCCGCCGAGCACCGCGTCGACGGCTACAGCGTGGACGGCGGCAAGACGCTGGTCCGGCCGTACCAGGTGCAGCCGTCGCTGTCCGGGACGAAGGTCGAGGGCAGTGTCCTGCAGACGACGATCCCGTGGCTGATGGTCTATTCGGGTCCGGCCGACCCCGCCACGCGCGCGGCGATGCGGCTGCGGCTGAGCACCGACCGCGGCCGGACGTGGCAGGCGGGCCGCACGCTGACCACCGGGCCGGCGGCCTACTCCGACCTGGTGCAGGCCGACCCGGCCACGCTCGGAGTCCTGTACGAGACGGGCACGGCCGGTCCGTACGAGAAGATCGTGTTCGAGCGGGTGGGTTTGGCTCCGGGACAGCTCGGGAACGCCCCCGCGAGGAGGTGATCGCCGTGGCCGATCTGCTGGGTCCGCGCGTTCCGGGACCGGCGCGGCTGCGCGAGCTGCTGGCGGGCGACGATCTCGTCGTCGCCCCGGGAGCGTACGACGCGCTGAGCGCCCGCCTGGTCGAGGCGGCCGGGTTCCCCGCGGTCTACATGACCGGCTTCGGCACGACGGCGTCGCTACTGGGCCGTCCCGACGTCGGGCTCCTGACGATGACGGAGATGGTCCAGGCGGCGAGCCGCATCCGCTCGGCGGTGGAGGTTCCGGTGATCGCCGACGCGGACACCGGCTACGGCAACGCGCTGAACGTGATCCGCACGATCCGCGAATACGAAGCCGCCGGAGTGGCGGCGATCCACCTCGAGGATCAGGTGGCCCCGAAGCGCTGCGGGCACCTCGAAGGCAAGCGCGTGGTGCCGGCATCGACGATGGCCGACCGGCTCCGCGCGGCCGTCGCCGCTCGCTCGGATCCCGACTTCCTGCTGATCGCCCGCACGGACGCGCGGGCGGTGGAAGGCCTCGACGCGGCGATCGACCGGGCCCACCGCTACCGGGACGCGGGCGCGGACCTGCTGTTCGTGGAGGCGCTGCAGTCCGAAGCCGAGATCGAGCGGGTGGCGGAGACGTTCCGCGACGTGCCGTTGCTGTTCAACTGGGCCGAGGGCGGCAAGACCCCGCCGCTGGGGCTGGATCGCCTGCGCTCGCTGGGGTTCCGGGTGGTGATCTGCCCGATCTCGACGCTTTTGGCGGCGACGGAGGCGATGCGCGCGGTGCTGGGCCGGATCGCGCGGGACGGGACGCCGGTCGAGGTGGTTCGTGAGCTGCCGGGGTTGACGGACTTCGCGGAACTGGTGGGGCTGCCGGAGGTCGAGGAGATCGGCGACCGGTTCGGCGACGGCTGAGCAGGACTACGCGAAGGTTCCGCACGCAGCGAGATGCGAGCGGGAACCGGTACGCCGCACCGAACCCGCGTGCCGGAGAGCCGCCCGGACGAGCGACCCCGAAGTAGCCGAACTGTCGGACCCGACCGGTAACGTCTCCCCCGTGGAAGCTCGAGACCGGATACAGGAACTGGCCGACCGCGTCGTGGTCCTCCGCGACGCCTACTACCGGGGTTCGCCGTTGGTGGCGGACGCCGAGTACGACGCGGTCGAAGACGAGCTGCGCGGGCTCATCGAGGCGAACCCGGACCTGACCCCGGACCCGAACCCCCTCGACCAGGTGGGCGCCCCCGCGGTGCTGCACGCCCCGATCCGGCACTCGCGGCCCATGCTGTCCCTCGAGAAAGCCACGAAACCCGAGCAGGTCGAGGCCTTCTTCGACCGTTTCCCCGGCCAGCCGGTCGTCGTCATGCCCAAATTGGACGGCCTCTCCCTCGCCATCGTCTACGAGGACGGCCGGCTGCTGAGAGCCGTCACCCGCGGCGACGGGACGACCGGCGATGACGTCACCATGCTCGTCCGGGCCCTCACCGACGGCATCCCGGACCGGCTGAAGGCGCCGGGCCGGGTCGAGGTGCGAGGTGAGGCCGTCATGCTGCGGTCCACCTTCGCCGCCTACAACGTCGCGCACCCCGACAAGCCGCTGATCAACCCGCGCAACGCCGCCGCCGGCACGCTGCGGGCCAAGGACCCCGCCACCGTCGCCGAACGGCGGCTGCGCTTCTTCGCCTTCGACCTCGACACCGATCCCGACAGCGCCGACACCGACCTGGGCAGCGCCCTGAAGACGCTCGGTTTCACCGCTGCCGACATGCGCCGGTGCGGCGACGCGGCGCAGGCGCAGGCCGTCATCGGCGAGATCGAACGGCAGCGCAACGAGCTGGACTACGACCTCGACGGCGCCGTCCTGCGGCTCGCCGACCGCACCGCCTACGCCGCCGCCGGCACCCGGTCGAGCTCGCCGCGCGGGGCGCTCGCCTTCAAGTTCGCCGCCGAGGAGAAGACCACCGTGCTGGCCGACGTCGTCTGGGACGTCGGCAAGACCGGCAAGATCGCCCCGGTCGCCTGGCTGGAACCCGTGTTCGTCGGCGGCACCACCGTCACCCGCGCGACGCTGGCCAACCAGGAGGTGATCAAGGCCCGCGGCATCAAGATCGGCGACACCGTCCTGGTCCGCCGCGCCGGGGACGTCATCCCGTTCGTGGCCGGCGTGCTCGACGCGTCGAAGCGCACCGGCGAGGAGCGGGAGATCGTCCCGCCGTCCGCCTGCCCGTCGTGCGGGCAGCCGCTGACCGAGCAGGGCAACAGCCGGGAGCTGTTCTGCACCAACGTCGCCTGTCCCGCCCAGACCGTGCGGCGGCTGATCCACTGGGCGTCACGGGCCGCGGCGGACATCGACGCCATCGGCGGCGTCTGGATCGAGCGGCTCGCCGAGTCCGGCGACCTCGAGCACCCGTCGGACTTCTACCGGCTGACCAAGGAACGGCTGCTGGAGTTCGACCGCATCGGCGAGGTCTCGGCCACCCGCATGATCGAGTCGATCGACGCGAGCCGGTCGGTCGGGCTGCGCCGGGCGCTGATCGGGCTCGCCATCCCGATGGCGTCCGAAGGCACCGCCGCCCGCCTCTGCCGGGCCGGGTTCGGTTCGCTGGAGGACGTCGCCGCGGCGGGCGTAGACGGGCTCGTCGCCGTCGAGGACATCGGGCCGAAGGTCGCCGCGTCCCTCATCGAGCACCTCACGCGGCTGCGGCCCGAGCTCGAGCGGCTGCGGGAGCGGGGCGTGTCGCTGGACGTCCGCGACGAGGACCTCCCGCCCGTCGTCGCGGCCGGTGCTCCCCTGGCCGGCAAGACCGTGGTGGTCACCGGCTCGATCAGCGACCCGCGCTCGGGCGAAAAGGTTCCCCGGCCGACGTTCCAGCGGCTTTGCGAGAAGGCCGGCGCCACCATCGCGTCGTCGGTCTCGGCGAGCACGGATCTGCTCATCACCGGCGCCGACGTCGGTGCCGCCAAGCTGACGAAGGCGGAGAAGCACGGCGTGACCGTCGCGAACCAGAGCGAAATCTGGCCGCAGCTGATCGAAGCCGGAATCATCTGACGCAGGGGCTCGTGAGATGCTGCGACCAGCAGGCCCGAGGGAGAGGCGGAGCGGGTGACCACCTGGACCGATGTGATCAACTTTGTCCGGACGCGGTACGAGGTCCTGGAGGAAACCGACGGCTGGCTCCGGTTCCGGTTGCAAGGCCCGGACGACCGGACCCAGCAGGTGACGGCGCACCACGTGGAGGAGTTGCACGGCGGCGCGTGGGTGGAGATCTCCTCACCGGTCGGCTGGGCCGACAAGATCGACCTGCGGCGCCTGCTCGAGCTGGCCGGCTCGTCGGCCGTCGGCGGCGCGGCCGTGGTGGACGGCGTCGCGCTGCTCAAGCACACCGTGCCGCTGGAAGACCTCAGCATCGGGCACGAGTTCGAGCGTCCGCTCAAGGCGGTCGTCGCGCGGGCGGACTCGCTCGAGCACGAACTGACCAGGTCGGACGAGTTCTAGCCCCTACAAGTGCATCGCCAGCCACAACGCCATCCAGGCGAGGCACGCCAGCGCACCCCCGACCCCGAACGCCAGCAGTACCCGGCGCAACCCGGCGACGACCCCGGCGCGCCCCGACATCTCGGTGATCCCTGCTTCAACCATGACACTGAGGTGCCCCCGAGCCGGGCGGGCAAACATCCGGGATCAGGAACCGGGCTGTTCCTCGCCCATCACCAGGCCCTCGATGGTGTGCTTCTGGGTGATCGGCTCCAGGGTGTCGACGATCGGGCAGTGCAGGTGGGCGCGCACGGAGTCCGGTAGGGACGCCCAGAAACCGTGCGTCACCGCGGTGTCGTGGCGTTCGTCGTTGCCCGCGCCCGGCGCGTCGAGGCCCAGCACCAGCACCGGCCGGGACTTCGCCGACTGGTTGGCCGTGCCGCGGTGGACGGTCAGCGCCGAGCGGATCGAGATGTCGCCCATCCGCGGGAACTTGCGCACCGCGAGCGAGCGGTAGCGCGGGTAGGCCGAGCGCGGCGGGAACATGCCGTGGTCGAACGCGGCGCCGTCGTCCCAGTGGGTGCCGGGGGCGATCTCGAACGGGCCCATGTCCGGCTCGGTGTCGACCGCGGTCACGTTGATGGCGAGCGAGTTCAGCCGGCGGTGGCGCGCGGTCTCCTCGGGCATCGGGAAGTCGCGGTGCCACGGCTGGTCGACCGCGCCGGCGAGCGGGACGTCGAACCCGACCTCGACGATCCGGTACTCCGGTCCCAGCACGGCCTGGGCCACCGCGGTGATCCACGGGTGCCCGGCCAGGTCGGCGAACCCCCGCAGCTGTTCGGGGTGGATTTCGACGTAGTAGCGGTTCGGGCCGCGGCCGACGGCGCCGTCCGGCCGGGCGCGGGCCTCGGTGAACGCCGCTTCGATGTCTTCGCCGAGGCGGGCCACCCACTCGCGCGGGAAGGCCCGGGGCAAGCCGATGATGCCGTCCTCGTACAGCCGGCCGGTCAGGGATTCGACTTCGGCGACGGGCAGCGGCGCGGTCAGGTTCGTGGTCATCCGGTCCTCCGAGTAGTCACGACGGCGTGGCGACTTCAGTTTGCAACGTGGCATGCCACGTTGCAAGAGGTAGGCTGCCGACGTGAACCCGAAGTTGCGGGACGTGGCCGAACACGCCGGGGTGTCGGTGCGCACGGTGTCCAACGTGGTCAACGGCTTCCGCTACGTGGCCCCGGCGACCCGGGAGCGGGTGCAGGCGAGCATCGACGCGCTGGGTTACCGGCCGAACATGGCCGCCCGGACGCTGCGGCGCGGGCGGACCGGGCTGGTGGCCCTGGTCGTCCCGGAGATCGATTCGCCGTACTTCGCCGAGCTCGCCGCGCGCACGGTCCGCATCGCCGGACGCCGCGGCCTGACCGTGCTCATCGACCAGACCGACGGCGACGCCGAGCGCGAGACCGAGCTGCTGCACGGCCGCCGCAGCCAGCTCGTCGACGGCGTCCTGTTCAGCCCGTGGGCGGTGGCCCCCGCCGAGCTGGCCGCGCGCACCGACACCGTCCCGCTGGTGCTGCTCGGCGAGCACGACGGCCCGGCCGGGGTCGACCACGTCGCGATCGACAACATCGCCGCCGCGCGTGAGGCCACCGGGCACCTGCTGGCGACCGGCCGCCGGCGCATCGCCGCGGTGGGCATCCAGCCGCGCTCGCTCAACGCGACCGCCCGCCAGCGGCTCGCCGGCTACCGCGAAGCGCTGGGCGACCTCCCGAGGCTGGAGGTCCCGGTCCAGCGCCTGCACCGGGCCGACGGGCACCGGGCGATGCTGGAGCTGCTGGACCGCGCCGAGCCCCCCGACGCGGTCTTCTGCTTCACCGACGAACTCGCGCTGGGCGCGGTGCGCGCCGCCGCCGACCGCGGCCTGCGCGTACCGGACGACCTCGCGCTGGTGGGGTTCGACGACATCGAGGACGGCCGGTTCAGCGTCCCGGCCCTGACGACGGTGTCCCCGGACAAGGACCGGATCGCCGAACTCGCGTTGGACTGCCTGGCCGCCGAACCCGGGCCGCCGCGGTCGATCGTCGCCCCGCACCGGCTCGTGGTGCGCGGCACCAGCTGACGCTCACTGGTGGACGTTAGGGGAGGACAGGCGTACACGTCTTGTCTGCACCCCGGGCCTGCCAGGTCACTGCCGAGCTGACCACGTCACCCTGCCG
>NZ_JBFBBQ010000044.1:0-74583 GCF_040682775.1 Amycolatopsis sp. NPDC051106
CCACATTGGGTGCGTCTGACGCACCGAACGCCACATTGGGTGCGTGCCACGCACCCAACGCCACATTGGGGCGCTCGGGTCAGGGGCGGACCGGAGCGAGGTCCCAGGTCAACGTGACCACGGTTCCCGCCTCGCCGGACGCGATGTCCGCCCGGTCGGCGCTCGCCCGCAGCAGCGTCAAACCCCGCCCCCGCACCGAAACCGGCCGCGGGTCCACCACCGGGGTCCGCCACTTCCCGTGGTCGCTGATGACCACTTCGATCCGGTCCGGGTGCACCGCCGCGTCGAGGTCGACCACCCCGGCCCCCGCCCCGGCGTACGCGTGGTCGGCGACGTTGGCCAGCGCCTCGTAGCTCGCCAGCACGATGTCCTGCGCCCGCCCTTCCTCGACGCCCGCCGAGAGGACCCACGCCATCAGGTCGTGCCGGAGCCGCCGCAGGTCCTGGGGCACCGCCTGCACACCGTGGCAGCGGAACGGTCCCGGGGGTTCGTCCATCGGCCGTCGCCTTTCCGGGCCCGTCACCGGGCCAGCGCTTCGTCGACCGTCGCGTGGACGCCGATCCACGTGTCGAGGCCGGTGGTCTTCAGCGGTCCCGACGTCACCGGCGAGTCGCTCACCACCCGCAACGCCCGCTCGGGCAGCCGCCGGTGCGCCGCCGCGAGCACCTGCAGGCCCGCCGAGCAGAAGAACGTCACCGCGCGTAGGTCGACCACCAGCGTCCGCGGCTCTTCGGCCAGCACGACGTCGACGACTTCCTCGAACTCGGGCGCGCTCAGCAGGTCGATCTCCCCCGCCACGCACAGCACCGCGGCCGTGTCCCGCCAGTCGAGCGTGACCGCCAGCTCGACGGCGGGGAGATCCCGGGATGAAGAGGTCACGGCCCCTTATGGTGCCCCAATCTCCGCCGCCCCGCCATCGGTGCGTTCACCGGCGCGGCAGCTTGACGACCGTGACCCAGAATTCGTCGATCTTCCGGACCACCTCGACGAACTTCTCGAAGTCGACGGGCTTGGTGACGTAGGCGTTGGCGTGCAGGTCGTAGCTGCGCACGATGTCCTCGTCCGCTTCGGACGTCGTCAGCACGACCACCGGGATCGTGCGCAGGCCCGGGTCCTGCTTGATCTCGCCGAGCACCTCCCGGCCGTCCTTGCGGGGGAGGTTGAGGTCGAGCAGGATCAGGTCCGGCCGCGGCGCCTGCCCGAAGCGTCCCTTGCGGTTCAGGAACTCGATCGCCTCGACGCCGTCGCTCGCGACGTGCAGCGCGTTGCGGATCTTGTGGTGCTCGAAGGCCTCACGCGTCATCAGCACGTCGCCGGGATCGTCCTCGACGAGCAGGATGTCGATCGGCTCGTGCGCCTCCGTCATGCGTCCCCCTCGTCCCCGGTCGCCGGGATGGTGAAGCGGAACGTGGTGCGTTCCGCGTCGGTGTCGAGCCAGATCCGGCCGCCGTGGTACTCGACGATCCGGCGGCACAGCGCCAGGCCGATGCCCGTGCCCGGGTACGCGTTGCGGGTGTGCAGCCGCTGGAACAGCGCGAAGACCCGTTCGGCGTACTCCGCGTCGATGCCGATCCCGTTGTCCGACACGGTGAACACCCAGTCGTCGCCGTCGCGCTCCGCGCCGACCCGCACCTCCGGCGGTGTCTCGCCCTTGAACTTCAGGGCGTTGCCGATCAGGTTCTGGAACACCGCCGTCATCAGCGCGGGCTCGACCCGCACCTCGGGCAGCTCGCCGCGGTCGACCTTGCCGGCGCTCAGCGAGAGCGCCACCTCCAGGTTCGCGAGCGCGTCGTCGACCAGCCGGCCCGCCTCGACCACGACGTGCTCGCCCGGCTTGCGCCCGACCCGCGAGAACGCCAGGAGGTCGTTGATCAGGATCTGCATCCGCTTCGCGCCGTCGACGGCGAACTCGATGTACTGCTCGCCGCGCTCGTCGAGCAAGCCCTGGTAGCGCTTCTGCAGCAGCTGGCAGAAGCTCGCCACCTTCCGCAGCGGTTCCTGCAGGTCGTGCGAAGCGACGTAGGCGAACTGCTCCAGGTCGGCGTTCGACCGCTCCAGTTCGCGCGTCCGGCGGTCCAGCATCGCGTGCGCGCGCTCGAGCTCGGCGACCTCGTCGAGGATGCGCTGCCGCATGGCCTCGACGTCCGCGCCGAGCTGGGCGATCTCACGCGGCCCGCTCCCGTTCACCGGCCGGTGGACGTCCTGGTCGGCGACCTGGCGGACCTCGCCTGCCAGCCGCAGGATCGGCCGGGTGATGACCTGCCGCAGGCCGAGGAACAGCACCACGAACAGCAGCACGAGCAGCACCGCGACGGCCACGAGCATCGCGGTCAGGAAGTTCGCCGCGCTGTCGAGGTCGGCCCGGCCGGAGTCGCGGACGGCGGTGAGGTGGTCGAACTGGGTGCCGAGCGCCCCGCGCACCGCGTCGAACAGGGTCCGGCCGCGCTCGATCTGCGCCTGGGTGAGCGGGCTCGCGCCGGGTTCGACGGCGGGCGCGGCCGCGGCCTGCCAGGTGGTGGCCGCGCGCAGGACGGCCTCCAGGTCGTCGCCGGCCTGGGTGCCGGGGAGTGCGCCGAGCTGGCGCAGCTGGCTGACCGCGTCGCCCTCCGCCTGGCGGCCTTCGGTGTACGGGGTGAGGAAGTCCGGCTGCCTGCCGAGCTGGTAGCCGCGGACGCCGGTCTCCTGGTTCAGCAGCGCGGTCGACAGCTGCGTCGCGGCCAGCCGCTGGGGCCCGATGACGTCGAGGAGGCTGTTGCGGGCTTCGGTCAGGTTGTTCATCGCGATCGCGGCGCCGGTCACCGCGGCGAGCAGCAGCACCGCTTCGACGACGGCGAACAAGGACAGCCAGCGGCGGATCGTCCAGCCGCGTGCTTCAGCGCTCATCGATTTTGCTTCCCCGGGTCGTGGCTGAGCAGAGCGAGGGCGACGTCGTCGTCGAGCGGGCCGGAGTTCAGCCGCTCGGCGCGGGCGATCAGCTCGTCGAGCAGGTCGGTGCCGGCCAGCCCGGTCTGGTGCTGGATCTCGAGGACGATGGCGGCCATCCGCTCGTGGCCGAGCCGTTCCGACCCGGCGCCGACGCGGCCCTCGAACACGCCGTCGGTGTAGAGCAGCAGCGACCAGCCCGGTTCCAAGGGCACGTCGAGGGCTTCCCACTTCGTGCCTTCGACGATGCCGAGCGGGACGCCGAGGTGTTTCCCGGGGAGCAGGTGCCCGTCGCCCGGGGTGAGCAGCAGCGGCGGCAGGTGCCCGGCGAGCGACAGGCGCAGGGATCTTCGGTCCGGCGCGACGACGACCATGCAGACGGTGGCGAACAGCGGCTCGATGCGCTCGTGCACCAGCACCCGCTCGACCATGCTCAGCACGTCGGCCATCGGCAGGCCGGCCATCACGAGCGAGCGCCACGCGATCCGCAGCGCGACGCCGAGCGCGGCCTCGTCCGGGCCGTGGCCGCAGACGTCGCCGATCATCATGTGCACGGTGCCGTCGGCGAGCTCGATCGCGTCGTAGAAGTCGCCGCCCAGCAGGGATCCGTTGCGGCCCGGGCGGTAGCGGGAGGCCAGCTCGAGGTGCGGGTCGCGCAGCAGCGGGACGGGCAGCAGGCCGCGTTCGAGCCGCGCGTTCTCCCGGGCGAGCAGCTGCTGCTGCAGGAACTGCTGCTCGACCTGCTCGGCGCGCTTGCGTTCCCGGGCGAAGCGCAGCGCCTTCACCAGCAGCGGCCCGTCCACCTGGTCCTTGACGAGGTAGTCCTGGGCGCCGGCGGCGACCGCGGCGACGCCGGTGGCCTGGTCGTGCCCGCCGGTCAGGACGACGATCGCGACGCCGGGCGCGTGCTGGCCGAGCTTCGTCAGCCCGCTCAACCCCATGGCGTCGGGCAGTTGCAGGTCGAGGATGACGCAGTCGGCGGTGAGCGGACCGGCCAGCGCGGCGGCGAGCGTTTCGACGCGTTCGAGCGAGAACGGCACGGACGTGTCCGCCAGCATCTCCTCGACCAGCAGCGCGTCGCCGTCGTCGTCCTCCACCAGCAGCACGCGCAAGCGGGTACCGGAGTCCCACGATGAGTCCTGCGCGGCGGTCACCGGCTTCTCCCGTTCGGCTGCTCGTGAGCCAGCACATCCAGACGATCACCCTAGCGGCACCGGCAGCGGCCGCCTACGGCCGCGAAACCGGTCCCACGAGAGGTAGCGCTTTATAGCACCCCGGTGTGACACCACGCGGGTAACGGTTCGGGTCGTGACCGTGCCGGAACCGGACGGTCCGGTTCTACGCTGCGGCGATGACCCCGATCCGGGCGCCACGCGCCGCTTTCGCCTGGTGGGGCGCGACGGCGTGCTGGTTGCTCGGCTCGCTGCTGGGCGGGCGCCGGACGGCCGTCGAAGCCGCTGTTCCGCTCCCGGTCGCGATCCTCGCGTACGTCGTCTGCGCCGGGCTGTGGGCGCTGCTGGTCCACGGCGTGTACCGCGGGGCCAAGGGAACCCGGGTCGCACTCGGGATCGTCGGCGCGCTCGGCGTCGTGGACCTGGTCGTGCAGCTGTTCGCGGACGTCGCGATGGGCGCCGTGCTGCACGGGGCGTTCTTCCTGGCCGCGTTGGTCCTTTCGGCCGCCGGGTACGTCCTGCTGTTCAGGCCCCGCTGAGCCGCGCGGCGAGGAACTCCTGCTCGACGGCGTTGTCGCTCAACGCGAGCGCGGCCCGGTAGGCCTCGGCCGCCTCGGCGTCGCGGCCGAGGCGGTGCAGCAAATCGGCCTTCGTCGCGGGCAGGTAGCGGTAACCGGCGAGCCGGCCGTCCTCCTCCAGCCGGGCGATCTCGGCGAGCGCCGCCGCCGGGCCGGCCACCATCGCCAGCGCGACCGCGCGGTTGAGCGCCACCACGGGCGAGGGCCACAGGCGCAGCAGCACGTCGTAGAGGGTCAGGATCTGCGGCCAGTCGGTTTCGGCGTAGCTGGGCGCCTGCGCGTGCAGGGCGGCGATCGCGGCCTGGACGCCGAACCGTCCGGGAGGGCCGCCTTTGAGCGCCTCGACGACGAGCCGGTCGGCCTCGGCGACCATCGCGGTGTCCCAGCGCGCGCGGTCCTGGTCTTCCAGCCGCAGCAGCCGGCCGGCGTCGTCGGTCCGGGTGGCCCGGCGGGCCTGGTGGACCAACAGGAGCGCGAGCAGCCCGGCGACCTCGGTGACGGCGGGCAGCAGGGCCCGCAGCATCCGCGCCAGGTCCAGCGCGCGGCCGGTCAGCTCGTCCCGCACGAGGTCGTCCCCCGACGCCGCGGTGTGGCCGGCCGAATAGAGCAGGTGCAGCACGGTCAGCACGACGGACACGCGCGCCGGCAGTTCTTCGGCCGACGGCACCGCGTACGGGATCCGCGCGGCGGCGATCTTCTTCTTGGCGCGGGTGATCCGGGCCGCCATCGTCGGCTCGGGCACCAGGAAGGCGTGCGCGATGTCGGCCGTCGCGACCCCGCACACCAGCCGCAGCGTCAGCGCGATCTGGGCCTCCTGCGCCAGCGCCGGGTGGCAGCAGGTGAAGACCAGCCGGAGCCGGTCGTCCGGGATCGGCCCGGCGGGCTCGGGCGGTTCGGCGGCGGCCGGCTCGACGAGCAGCGGCAGCTTGCGCCGCAGCACTTCCCGGTGCCGGACGCCGTTGAGCGCGGTCCGGCGCGCGACCGTGGTCAGCCACGCGCCGGGCCGGTCCGGAACGCCGTCGCTCGCCCAGCGCTTCAGCGCCTGGAGGTAGGCGTCCTGGACGGCCTCTTCGGCTTCGTCGAGGTCGCGGGTGACCCGCACCGTCGCGGCGAGCACGTAGGCCCACTCGCGACGGTGCGCTTCGGCGACGGCGTCGGCGACCGCGGTCAGTCCGCCACGACCTGGAAGTCGACGAGCGGCCGGACCTCGACGCCGCCCTCGACGACCGGCGTCAGCTTCGCGCAGGCGAGGGCGTGGTCGAGGTCGCGGGCCTCCAGGACGTACACCCCGGCCAGCACCTCCTTGGTCTCCACGAACGGACCGTCGGTCACCAGGTCGCCGCGGATCGCGGTGGCCGTCTCGTTCGGCTGCAGAGCCAGGCCCGCGGTCACCTTCCCGCCCAGTTCGCCGATCCGCTCCGGCAGGCCGATGTGCCGGTCCATGATCTCCTTCGGCAGGTCCTCGGGGGCCACCCGCTCGTAGATCAGCACCGCGTACTGCGCCATGTCCGTTTCCTCTCGTCGTGGTCCTTTCCTACTCCGTCACGCGAGAGGGGGCGAGATCGACAGGGCGGTGAGAACTTCTTCAGCGCGCGGCTGATCAACGGTTCGGGCGGCCGTGCGGGTGCTGCTGCTGCCACGAGCTGATCACCGAGCTCACGTACTGCTGCCAGGTGTCCTGAACCGGCGGCGCCGACGGCGTGGGGCGCGCGGGCTTGCGTCCCGCGGCGGCCGGGGCGCTCGTGGTCCGGACGGGCGAGTCGTGCACCCGCGCGGTGAGCGGCGGCGGCTCCGCGGAGGCACTCATCGTCTCCACCGCTTCGCTCGAGGGCGGCGGCGCGGCGGGGGCAGTCGCCCCGGGCGGCGGCGTGGCCGTCCCGCCGACCTGCTGCGGCTGGAGGAGCACGACGGCGGCCAGCCCGAGCGCGACGGCCCCACCGGCGGCGAGGACGTAGGGCTTGGTCCGCCGGGGCTCGGCGGGCGGCGCTTCCCGCGGGCGCTCGTCCTCGGGCTCCGGGGCCGCGAGCTCGGCGTCGAGGATGGCCAGGGGGTCGGGTTTGGTCTCGGGCTCCGGGGCGGGCGCGGGTTCCGCGGCGAGCATCGCGTCGAGGTCACCGCGGATCATCAGCGGTTTCGTCTGCGAAAGGTTCACCAGTTCGGCGACCGAGGGGAGTTCGCCCTCACCGCCCGTGCGTGCCATCGAAAGACCTCCACCCTGTCGGCGTCACCTGGAGGAACCATGCCCGAGCCGCGAGAGCTGCTCCGCTTCGCCGTCGTCGGCTTGGCCGCGTACGGGGTCACCCTACTGGGCGACTACAGGCTGAAGCTCACCGTGTGCCGGGAGAAACCGGTAACGGCGCTTTTCTTCGCGACGGCGTTCGCATACCTGCTGCCCCGGCGCTGGTCGTTCGCAGGGCGAAGCGCCATCACCGCCTGCGCGAGGCGGCGCTGTTTGTCATGGTCAACGCGGGTGCGGTGGCGGTGAACCTGGTGCCGCCGCTGGTCGCGGTACGCGCTGGGGTTGGCCGTGCCCTACGTGAGCTCCGCTCACTCCCCGCCCGGCAGCGCCCGTTCCGCCACCAAAGCCAGCTCCAGCCGCAGCCGCTCCCCGGGATCGTCCAACCGCGCCCCGAACAACTCGCCCAGCTTCCGCAACCGCGCCCGAACAGTCTGCGGGTGCAAGTCGAGCAGCCGCCCCAGCTCCGGTGCGCTCCCCCGGGTCCGGACCAGCGCCAGCAAGGTCTCCGCCAACTGCTCCCGCCGCCGCCCGGACAACCCCGCCAACGGCGCCAACGTCGTCGATGCCAGCTGCGCCACCAGGAACTCGTCCGCCAGCAGCACCAACGTCGTCAGGTGGTCGCGGCACCACACCACCGGGCCCGGCGCGTCCAGCAAGCCCCGCGCCGCCAGGTCGAGCGCGCGGCAGGCCACCCGGAACGACTCCGGGGCCTCGGCCGGGCGCACCAGCGGGCCGACCGCTGCCAGCCAGCCGGCCGGCAACGATGCCAGCCCCGCCAGGTCCGTGTCGGGGGCCGGGGTCAGCGCTGCCGGCGGGGTGCCGAGCGGGTCGGCCGGGACGTGCCCGGGCAGCAGCCCCGGCGGGAAGTCCGGCGCGCCCGGCAACGCCCGGAACGCCACCGCGGCCACCTGCGCGGGCACCGGCAGCCCGGACGCCGCGAGCAGACCGTCCACTTCGGCCGGTGCGCGGCCGCCGAACAGGGCGCGCAGCAGCCGGCGATGGCGCTCGCCCGTACTGGACATCGCCGCTTCGGCCGCGCGGTAGCCCTCGGCGACCGCCGCCATCGACGTCTCGGCGTCGGCGAACATCCCCTCGGCCGCGCCGTACAGGACGTCGCCGGACAAGCCCGCATCCCGGGCGATGTCGGCGATCCACCGCCACGTGACCCGGCTCGACACGCGGATGGCCGCCTGCACCGACTCGCGGCTCAGACCACTGTGGAACGCCTCGCGCCCGTACCCGCGGAACTCGGCCAGCCGGTCGGCCTGCCACAGCGCGGGCGTGCCGACGCGGTCGACGTCCCGCTCGATCCCGCGCCGCGCCTGCTCGATCGCCGTGGCCCGGGTGGGTCCGTGGCCGAAAGTACCGGAATATTCCGGAATCTCGGCGGCGATGCCATCGACGCAGGCCCGCGCGATCTCCGGAATCCGCGGACGCACCGCGTCGCCGAACTCGCGGGGCAGCCGGGCCCACACGGAACCGTCCGAGGCAGCGGAACCGCGCATGGAAATCCGGTCCTCCAAGAGGGGAATGGGCGCGTGGGAAATACTTCCGCCATCCGACACGGAGCGTAGAACGCGCACCCGTTCGTGTCAAAAGGACGTCATCGCGTCACCCTTTTCGGGGAACGGCTCGTTGATTATCAGTCACCCAACCGTCGGATACGCTCTGCCCCGCCCGAGCGAACTCGAAGGGGGATTCGTGGTCGAGTACCGCAGCTTCCGCCTGCTGGCGTCGCTGCCGCGCGCACTGGGCGCCGGCCTGCGCCCGCACGTCGGGCACGCCGCGGCCTCGATGATCCAGGAGGTCCGGCGCACGGTCCCGGCCTACGGCCTGCCGCTCACGGGCGTGTTCGGCAAGGTCCTGGTCAAGAGCGTCGAGTTCGCGGTGCAGCACTGCGTCGACTCGATGGGCGAGCCGGCCCTGTCCCACGAGCACTGGGCCGACTTCTACCGCGGCCGCGGCCGCGTCGAGTTCACCGAGGGCCGCACCCTCGACGCGCTGCAGGACAGCGCCACCATCGGGGCCCGGGTGGCCTGGCGGGCGATGCACCCCGGCGTCGTCGCCGCGGGGGTCGACCCGGCCGTCATCTCGGTCGCCGCGGAGGCCATCTTCGCCTACGTCGACGAGCTGTGCGCCACCGCGATCGAGGGCTACCAGCAGGCGCAGGCCGAAGCCGAGGGCGCGGTCCCGGTCCGGCGGCGGCGCCTGCTCGAGCTCATCGTCCAAGCCCCCGAAGGCGCGGCGAGCAGCATCGCCGAGCTCGCCGGCGGCGCGGGCTGGCCGTTGCCGGAGGCCGCCGCGATGGTCGCCCTCGAACGCGGCCCCGAGGCCGCCGACTTCCCGGCCGACCTGCTCGGCGACGGCGTCCTGGCCGGCCTCGACTGCCCCGAGCCGCACCTGCTCACCCGCGATCCCGACGCCGACCTCGCCCCGCTGGAAGCCAAGCTCGACGGCTGGCGGGCCGCGGTGTCCCCGACCGTGCCCCTGGCCGACGCCCCGGCCGCGCTGCGCACCGCCCGCCGCGCGCTGCTGCTGTCCGGTCCCGACATCCCCGGGCCGATCATCTGGTGCCGCGACCACCTCGCCACGCTCTGGCTGCTCGCGGAGGACTTCCTGGCCGCCGAGCTGGCCCGCCAGAGCCTCGACCCGTTCGCCTCCCTCAGCGAGAAGCAGCGCGACCGGCTCAGCGAGACGCTGCTGGCCTGGCTGGAGACGCGGGGCGGGGCGCCGGAGATCGCGCAGCGCCTCGGCGTCCACCCGCAGACGGTGCGCAACCGGCTGCGGCAGCTCGAAGAGCTCTTCGGCGACCGCCTCAAGGACGCCGACGACCGCCTCGGCATGCAGCTCGCCTTGCGCGCTCAGCTGCTCATGCGCGCGCACCGGCCGGACGGTGAACGGGAACGCTGACGGCGCGGTCGAGCGCGCGCACCGGCATCGGCAGCACGCGCCGCCACGGACGGCACCCCGGCCGCGGCGGCCGGAGCTGCTGCTGGGGAGAGGGGAAGCTCGCGCGGCACGACATCAGTGCGTCCGGTGCGTCAGTGCGACCATACCTTCGAGGAATACGCGGATACCGGCGGAATGTCGATACGCATTACCAGTGATTCCGGGAGAGTCCGCACCCTCGATCACCTTTTCGGCCCTGTTGTTGTCACGCGCACCCGCATTCGGCGTAAGTGGTGTTCGCCACACCGGACGCAAGTAGTCGGATGCCCTATTTTCAGGTTCACGAGAAACATCACGAAACGCGAAACACTTTCAACATCCATCCGGCCCGGACCGCCGGAAAGTTGTCACCCGCGCACCAACCGGCCCAAGCGGAAGTGTCACCTCGCCTCGCGCGCTTCCACCCGTTCGGGTGTAGTCCGGACGGGTTATCGCAAAGTCGGCGGAAGAGCCGTTGACAGTGCCGTTCGCGCGAAATTATGTTGCCGGAGCCACAAAATCCGGACCGGCTTCGACGACGAAGAGGCCGGTTTTGGTGCCAGCAAGGATAAAACATGACCGACGTGGACACCGGGTTCGCCGCCGCCGCTGTGCGAGCGGGCCGGCCCCACCCCGGCGAGCGCTCTTCCGGACCGGCGTACCGGCAGCAGTCCGGGTCGGCCGACCGGCCCCGGACCGCCTCCCCGCCTGCCCAGCGAACCTCGGGGGAACCCCGGCCCGTGCGCGCTTCCGGCGCCGGCGGGCTGTGGGCGTCGCTGCCCCGTGAGCTGGCGATCCGCTTCAAGCCGCGGGTCGACCCGCTGGCCCGCGCCGTCCTGCGGGAGGTCCAGCGGGCGGTGCCCGAGTACCGCCGGCCCCTCGAAGGCGCGTTCGGGCACATCATCACCCAGGGTGTCCGGCAGGCGATCATCCAGTGCCTCGACAGTGTCGGCACCCCCGGTGCCGTGCCGCTCGAGACTTGGACGACCGTGTTCCGCAACCTCGGCAAGATCGAGTTCGCCGAGGGCCGCAGCCTCGACTGCCTGCAGACGGCCTACCGGGTCGGCGGGCGCGTCGCGTGGCGGCACATTTCGGAGTTCGGGCAGGCCAACGGTCTCGCTGCGGACACGCTGTGCACCAGCGCCGAGGCCATCTTCGCCTACGTCGACGAGATTTCCGCCCTCTCGATCGAGGGCTACACGGCGGCGCAGACCCGGGCCGCCGGCACCCGCGCGCGCCGCCGGAGACGGCTGCTCGAACTGCTGCTCGCCGACCCGCCGTCGGCGCCGCAGACGATCAGCGCGCAGGCCGCGACCGCACAGTGGGCGCTGCCCGCCGAGGTCACGGTCGTCGCCCTCGAACCCCGTGCCGACCAGCACAGCCTGGCCGCGCCGGACCTGCACTCCGACGTCCTCGTCGACCTCGAGGGTGGCGAGCCGTGCCTGGTCACCGGCGACGCGGAAAAGCACCTGAAGAACCTCACCGAGCGGCTGGGCGGCTGGCGCGCGGTGATCGGCCCGACCGTGCGGCTCACCGAAGCGCCGCGGTCGCTGCTGTGGGCGCGCCGGACGCTGAAGCTCGTCCAGCGCGGGGTGCTGCCGGACGCGCCGGTCACGCGCTGCACCGACCACCTGTCCACGCTGTGGCTGCTCGCCGACGAATTCCTGGTCCGCGAGCTGTGTTCCCGCAGCCTGGAGCCGTTCCGGACCCTCACGCCGAAGCAGCGGGCACGCCTCGGCGAGACGCTGCTGATCTGGCTGCAGTCCCGCGGCAGCGCGCCCGAGATCGCGAAGAAGCTCAAGGTGCACCCGCAGACCGTGCGGTACCGCATGCACCAGCTGACCGACCTGTTCGGCGACCGGCTGAACAACGCCGACGACCGGCTCGACATGGAGATCGCGCTGCGGGCGGAAGCCCTGCTCGGCCCTGACTCCCCTTCGACGACGAGGTGAGCCATGACGGGACCGTCCGGCGAAACGACGTTCGGGCCGATGCTCGACGGCGACGGGCGGCCGGGACAGTTGTGGGCCCTGCTCCCCCGGGAGCTGGCCGCGGTGTTCCGGCCGCGGATGCTCGACGTCGCCGACGAGGTGCTGCGCGAGATCCAGCGGACCATCCCGGACTACGCGCGGCCGCTCGACGGCGCCTTCGGCAAGGCGCTGCGGGCGGGCGTGCAGGCGGCGATCCTGCAGTTCATCGACCGGATCGCGGCGGCCGGCTCGGTCCCGGACGAGCGGCGGCGGGTGTTCGTCGGGCTCGGCGTGCACGAGTTCGCGCAGGGCCGCAACCTCGATGTCCTGCAGGCGGCCTACCGCGTCGGCGCGCGTGTCACCTGGCGGCGGATGGCCGAGGTGGGGACGCGGGCGGGCGTGCCGCCGGCGACGCTGTGCGTGCTGGCCGAGGCGATCTTCGCCTACATCGACGAGCTGTCGGCGTTGTCGATCGAAGGGCACGCGGCGGCGCAGGCCCGGGCGGCGGGCGCGGTGGAGCGACGTCGCCGACGGCTGCTGGACCTGCTGCTGGCGGACCCGCCGTCGCCGTCACGGACGGTTCAGGAAGCGGCGACGGCGGCGGACTGGCCGCTGCCGCACCGGCTGGTCGCAGTGGCGCTGGACGGGCCGGCGGACTTCACCGGCCTGGACGCGCTGGAGGACTTCGAAGACGGAACGCCGCGGCTGCTGCTGCCGGCACCGCCGGACCGGTCGGGGTTGACGGCGGCGCTGGCCGGCCGGCGGGCGGCGGTCGGCCCGCCGGTACCCCCGCGCCAGGCCGGACGCTCACTGGCGACCGCGCAGGAAGCGTTGCGCTTGGCGGCCGCCGACGTCCTCCCGGACGAGCCGCTGACGTGGTGCGAAGACCACCTGGCGACGTTGTGGTTGCGCAAGGATCCGTTCCTCGCGACCGAGGTGTCGCGGCGCCGGCTGGCCCCGCTGACGGCGTTGCCCCCGAAGCAGTACAACCGCCTGGCGGGGACGCTGCTGGCGTGGCTGGAGACGTGCGGCAACGTCCGCGAAGTCGCCGAACGCCTGGCGATCCACCCGCAGACGGTCCGCGCGCGAGCCCAGGAACTGGAGACGTTGTTCGCGGACCACCTCCGGGACCCGGACGACCGCTTCGAGATGATCCTCGCCCTCCGCGCCACCCTGACCCCGCCGTGTCGACCCTCCAATCACGCGTGATGCCTGTTCAAACACGCGTGATGCCTCTTTCCGCACAGCGGACCGGCGCGTCCGCACGCAGCTCGCGGGCGAGATCGTCCACTTCGGACCATGCGGCACAGTCGACGAGCGTCGCCCGCAGGCCCGGCAGTATCGGTCTACTCGGTGTTCTCAGCCCGAGCCGAGGCAGACGAAAGGCCGGCGGAACGGGTCGACGGCGATCGCGTCGGCCAGCGCCAGCGCGGGGCTGTCCCGGACGGCCAGCGCGCGGTAGTAGTCGTCCATCGCGGCCGCCGAGGCCAGGTCGCCGACGCGTGACAGCGGCGCGATCACCGTGCGGGAGCCGCTGGCGAGCAGGGCGCTGGCGAAGCCGAGGGCTTCGTCGCCCGGCCGGATCCGGTTGAGCGCGAGCTCGCAGGCAGCGAAGACGACCTGCCGTGGCGGTTGCCGCAGCCCGGCCATCTCGTGCCCGAAGAGGGCGCCGTCGGCGAGTTCGAGCCGGGAGAACAACGCGTTTTCGGGCTCGTGCGCGCCGTGGGCGGCGAAGTGGGCGAGCTTGGCGCCGTCCATCGCCCGCAGCACGGACTTCACGGTGGCCTTGGCGCCGGTCATGGTCGTCGCGGTGCGGTAGTGGGTGGTCAGCTTCTCCAGTTCACCGCGGGCACCGGCCAGCCCGGGCCCGCGGACGAGCACGATCTTGCGGGCGCGCGTCAGCTTCGTCCGCTCGGCGGCGAGCCACGCGGTCGCCGACGGCGCGACGACGGTGGGCCGCCCCCGCAGCCCCGGCAGGACGCCCCACGGCACGGCGTAGAGCGGCCCGGTCGGGACGATGACCAGGTCCCGGTCGCCGAACAGCTCCGCCAGCGGCTGGATGAGCTGGGCGTCGAGCTTGTCGGCCTGCTTGCGTGCGGAGGTCATGACGACCTCGGCGAGCCTCTCGGGCAGGTTGTCGGGCGCGAGGGCATCGAGGTCGACGTTGAGCACGCGCGCGGACTCGGCGGCGGCATCGGCGGACCCGAGCCGCACCAGCCGGCACTCACCCCCGGCGACGACGACGGCGACGAGCTCGTCCCCGGAGGCGGCGAAGCTGACCAGGGCCCGCTTCCCGAGCTGCGTGACGACCTCGCCGAGCCCGGCCAGCGGCCGCGGCCGTCCCCAGCGCCCGGTGTGCCACCCGAGCCGCTGGGCCTCGCGCAGGCGTTCGTTGTACTTGGCCCGCAGCCCGGCGATGGGGTGGCCGTCGTGCTGGGCCTCCTGGATGGCCTGGCCCAGACCCCGCACCTCGGCGACGCGCGCGGCGAGCTCGGGATCGGTGCCGGCGGAAAGCGGTTCGTAGCGGTAGGTCTGGGCGCGGGTCCGTTCGAGCCAGACGAACAGCCGCCGGGCATCGCCGCGTTCGAGCACGAGCTTGACGGCGAGATCGGCGAGCTCCTGGCCGTGCAGCGCGGTCCCGGAGACGAGGTCGAGCCCGCCCATCCGGTCCCGGACGGCGTCGAGTTCGGTGAGCCCGGACCGGATTTCGGTGAGCGCCTTGGCCCGGCTCCCCTGGGCGACGGCGAGTTCGGCCCGGCAGAGGCGGCGCAGCATCCGGTAGTCGATGGGGGTGAGCTGCCCGGGGCGCGGGACCTTGTCCAGGGTTTCGACGGCGCGTTTGAGGTTGCCCCGCCGGATGTCCAGCCGGACGGCCAGCATCCGCGCGGTGGCGGCCTGGTCGGCGAGTTGCGGAGCCGGCATCTTCGCGGCCGTGTTGATCGCCCGGGTCGGCAGCGCGGCCGGGACGTGCTCCGCACGCAATGCTTCGCGGGTGTCCGCGTGCAGGCCGACAACCGTCGCGTTGGCCGTGCACGTGCGGCATCCCGCCCGCTGCATGCCGCGGCGCGCGGAGGATGCCATCTGGCGAGCGAGCTCGAGTTCGTCGTTCAACAGCGCGGCCGACGCCCGATGAAGCTCCGCGAACGCCAGCTCGCGAGTGATGACCTGCTCGTTCCGCATGAGTTCGAGAACTTCGTCGAGGTGCCCGCCGGCTTCTTCGGCCAGGCCCGCGGCCAGGAGCGCTTCCGCCTGCTCGAGCCGGAGCAGGGGAGGAACTTCGCGGTCCAAGGCGCGGTAGGCGCGCTCGCTCTCTTCGTACAGTCGCAGCGCCTCCGGCACGTCACCGGTTCGGTGAGCCAGCCCGCCGAGGGTCCGCCGGACATCCGCGGCGACGGCACCCAGCTCGTACTTTTCGGCGAGCTCGATGGACCGGGTCAGATCCGCTCGGGCCAAGGCGACGTTGCCGAGCTTCGTGTGTGACCACCCGCGGGTGGAGAGAGTCTGGACGAAGGCACCCATCCGCGCTTCCGGGTTGGGGCCGTGCTCCAACCGGTACTCGTGGTGCGCGATCGACTCGTCGAAGTACCCGATGCTCTCCTCGTAACGCCCGACGGTCATCAGCTTGACGGCGTAGTTGTGGTTGAGAGAGCCGTCGAGTTCGGCTCGGAGAACCGGCTCGGAGACGGTGCTGACCAGTAAGCGCACGTCATCCAGCCCGGCCAGCCCGGCCGGCACGTCCCCGGTGATCTCGGTCGACATCGCGGCCAGTGTGCTGGCGAGCCGGATGCGGGTCACCAGCCAATCGGTGCGGTACTCGTCCGGCACCGGGTGGATGGAGTCCAGCATGCTCATCCCGCGGCGCAGCAACCTGACACCTTCGCGATAGCGCCCGACGCACGAAGCATCGGTGGCATCTTTCTGAAGGGCGCGGACCCTGTCGATGACACCGGGCGGGTCCAGGTTTGTCACAGGCACTCCCCTATGACAGCACAGCTCGTGACGAAATGACGCCCGCCTACCGGTCGAAGATCGGCAGGCGGGCGATCACAGCTTGGTCAAGCTCAGTGGGCGACCTGGTAGCAGGGCGACCCACAGTTCGGCGTGACGACCGGGCCGTCTTTGAGCGGCGGGTGGTCGATGTGCACCCAGCCGTGCTCGTCGGCCTCCGGGTGCGGGACCACCGGTCCGGCCTTCTCGACCGGCTCCGGGGTTTCCTCCGGTTTGGTGTCCGTGGGCGTCGACATGGTCGATCTCCTCTCCCCTGGGGATCTGCATGGGGCCGCTCGCCGTGACGGTGAGTCCCCCTCGCGAGGCCCTCTCCCCGCGAATGGGGCAATAGTTTCACAGCAGAGCCGTGATCGGGAGGGTTTTAGCTACAGAAAGTCAGTCCGACGCGCGTGATCAGGGCAAACGTTCCGGCCGGAACGTCCTAACGAGTGAACTCTGTAACGACGTCCATTGCGGACGTGCACCCCGCCGGGTGGCCGAGGGCGGGTCGGGCCGTCCGGGGTGAGGCGTTGCGCCGGGTGCCGACGGCGTTCTCCGGCCACGGCGGCACGGACTCCGGGCGGGCTGCGCTCAGCACAACGGGCCGGACACCGGCGGCGCGGCGCCGTCCGGCCGACAGCTCGCCGGCCGGTGTTGCGGCACTCCGGTGTTGCGGCACCCCGGTCTTGCGGTGTCGCGATGTTGCGACGCTGCGGCATTCCGGCGCTGCAGTGCCGCCGCGCTCCGGCCCGGGCCGCCTCTCACCCGGCGCCCGAACTCCTGGCGCCGACGGCGCCGGGAAGCGCTGCGGGCACGCGCCCGCTTTCGGTGCTCCACCGCTCTCCTGGCCGCTCGGCCAAGAGAGTCCGTTGTGGACCGTTACTTCGTCATGCCTGCTGTTCCGTCACCGCCTTGTGGATCGCCGCCACCAGCCTTGCGTTTTCCGGAGCCGCTCCGCCCGGGAAGGCGAACCGGCGGCGGTTGTAGCCGTACGCCAAGCCGCTGCGTGGGTCCGCGAACGCCTGGGAACCCGCCGCGCCGCTGTGGCCGAAGGCTCCCTGCCCCAGGACCGGGTAGTCGTCCGAGACGATCGCGAACCCTAGGCCGAATGCGTTGTGGTTGCGGGTCGACAGGTCTGCGCCGATCGAATGGATCTGGGCGAACTCCGCCACCGTCTCCGGGTTCAGGAGCCGGCCGGGGCCGCTGATCGCCGCCGCGTACATGCCGGCCAGGCCGCGGGCCGAGGCCACGCCACCCACCGAGGCCGGGCTCAGCCGGCGGACCACCTTGAGGTTCGGGAGGTCCCAGAGTTCCGGCCCCTTCGGGTGGTTGCGGTTGAACGCGATGCCGGAGATGCTCTCCGGCCCCGTCTCGTTCGCCTCCAGCTCGGCCAGCTGCTCCGGGGTCGGCAGCATCGGCTGCGTCGTCAGGAACCGCGGCTCAAGCTCGTCCGGCAGCCCCAGGTAGAAGTCCAAGCCGAACGGCCGCCGGACGCGCTCCTCGAAGTGCTCCTGGATGCTGCGGCCGGTCACGCGCCGGACGACCTCGCCGGTCAGGGCGCCGATCACCAGCGCGTGGTAGCCGAACGCCGTGCCGGGGCGCCAGTACGGCCGCTGCGGGGCGAGCCGCTCGGCGATCACGCGGTCGTCGGCGATCTCGTCGGCCGTGAAACCGGCGTCCGCGCCCACGACGCCGGCGCGGTGCGCGAGCAGCTCCCGCAGGGTGATCGTGGCCTTGCCCGCCGCGCCGAACTCCGGCCAGTAGTGACTGACCCGCTGGTCGAGGTCGAGCACGCCGTCCTGGACGAGCAGCGCCACCACCAGGTGCGCCGCACCCTTCGTCGAGGAGAACACGCCGGTCAGTGACTCGGCGGTGATCTCGGGGCCGGTCCACAGGTCGACGACGCGCTCGCCGTCGACGTGCGCCACGAGCTGGGCGGCGTAGTCACCGCCTTCGCCGGTCGCGACGGCGGCGAACTCCTCGCGGACGGCCTCGAACCCGTCGGCGACGGTCCCCTGGATGTGCTCGGACGACATGGCGGCTCCCTCAGTGATCTTTCGCCTGTGCCTGAACTCAACCTAGGGGGCGACGGGGTATTCCGGGTAACGCCGGAGCGCCTCGGCGGGATGTTCCCGGTATGGGGGAACCGGAGTTCGAAGCCGAACCGACCGAAACCACGCGGCCCGGCCGCGGCCTGGCGATCGCGTCGCTCGCGATCGGCGCGTCGGGGCTCACGCTCGCCGTCGCCACCTGGGCGGCCTGGCTGATCGTGCGGCCGCCGGTCGTGACCGCGTGGGTGTACTCCTGGGTCGCGCAGGCGTTCGTGCTGGTCCTCGGCGCGCTGTGGTTCGCGCTGCTGCCGATCAGCGTGCTGGCCCTGGTCTTCGGCGTTTACGCCGGTGCGCGCACCCACCCGGGCCCCGGCCGGATCGGCGCCACGCTCGCCGTCATCACCGCACTGCTCGCCTTGTCGGGGGCCGCGGTGTTCGCGACGACGTCGTGGCGGCAGGTCGGCCCGCCCGTCGCCTACTTCGACAACCAGCCCGGCTCGGCCCGGTAGAAGCCCCGCGCCGGCGGGTACCACCGGATCATGAAGCTGACCTCCACCGTGCTCGGCGCGCCGGAACCGCGCGCGCTCGCCGAGTTCTATTCGAAACTGCTCGGCTGGCCGATCAAGACCGACGAGCCGGACTGGGTGACCTTGCGCCCGGACGACGGCGGCGCCGGGCTGTCGTTCCAGCTGGAGACCGAGCACGTCCCGCCGGTGTGGCCGCCCGCCGGCGGCGCCCAGCAGATGCAGCTGCACCTCGACATCGAGGTCGACGACCTCGTCGCGGCGACGGCGGCCGCGACCGCCGCGGGTGCCGTGGTCGCGGACTTCCAGCCGCAGGAGGACGTCCGCGTCTGCTTCGATCCGGCCGGGCACCCGTTCTGCCTCTGGACGCGTACCTGAGGTGACGCCCCGCGTTCGCGCGGTCACAGGATCCGCTATGTTCGCCTGAGGTCCTGTTTCCGGCGAACGGAGTTGAGTCCTGTGGGGGTGCACCGGATCTGGCACCACGGACTGGTCCCCACCGAGGGAAAACGCCCCCTGGACGCCTTGCGCAGCAGGCTGATCACCCGCCAGCGGCAGCACGACGACTACACGATCGCCGATCTCGGCTCGTCCGACGACGGCGGTTCGCGCCGGTGCGACCTCAAGTTCGGGTGGACGGGCGGCGAGGGCCGCTACTCCGTTCAGGTATTGCTTTCGCTGTGCTACCACGCCGGAGAAGACCGGGTGGCGTGGTTGCTGGCCGCCGCGTGCTCGCGGCCGTGGCGCAGCTGCCACGAAGCGCCGGCGCACCGGATCGGGCTGGAGGAGCTCGGGGCAAGTGGGAGCGACGAGATCCCGATCGAAGCGCCGGTCCTCGCGATGCGCGGCTGGTCCCGCGAGGAGTGCGACCGCGTCGCGGAACTGCTGGGCGAGGCGCTGGTGGCGCCGTGGCGGACGTCGGCGGTGCTGGTGCTCACCGAACCGCCGACGGTCCCGGTCGACGGCTGGCCCGGGCTGGTCAACGTCTTCGACGTCGACGACCGCTTCCGCCGCACCCTCAACCAGCACGTGCCCCTCGGCTACGAGGTACCGCTGGGCGCGCGGTTGTACGCGCCGCTGTGCGACCAGCTCCCGGACTTCGTCGAGACGGCCAGCCCGGTCTCCGGCGAGGCGCTCCAGGGCGCGATCACGCGGCTGCTCCAGACACGCGGCCGGACGCCGCTGCCCGAGGAGTGGGCGGAGGTGCCGAGCGTGAAGGCCTGGTACGCCGCGGATCCGTTCGACGCGCCGGAACGGGGACCGGACGCCGAGCTGACGGAGAAGCTGGACCGCGCCGAGCGCGAGCTGGCGGAAGCGCGGGGCGTGATCACGATCCTGCGCAAGAAGTCGAAGGCCGACGCCGAGGACCGGGATCGGCACGCCGGCGAGGCGAAGGTGCTTCGCCGCCGGCTCGACGAACTCACCGCGACCGACGTCGCGTGCCTGCGGACGCAGCTGGCGCAGCTGCAGGGCGAGGTGGACGACTACGCGCGCGCGTTCGAGGAGACGGAGGCCGAACGCGACGAGCTCCGACGCGTGAACGGGCTGCTGGCGGGCACGCTCGCCCGGTACCACGACGCCGACGACGAGGTCGCCGCCGCCGAGCGCCCACCCGAGGAGTTCCCGAGCTTCGCCGAGCTGATCGGCGCCGCGACGGCGACGCTCAAGCACCTCGCGATCACGGCCGAGCCGGCGCCGGCCGCGATCCTCGACCACCACCCGAAAGCCGCCGCCTGGCGACGCAAGGCGTGGGACGCGCTCCGCACCCTCGACGCGTACGCCTGCGCGCGGACCACGCTGCTCGACGCGGGCCAGGACCCCGGACCCGAGTTGTCGGACGTGCTCGCGTTCGCCCGCACCGGCCAGCCGGGTTCGCTGATCAGTGCCAACATCATCGCCCTGGCCGAGTCGGACACCGTGACCACGAACGAACGGCTCCGGCAGGCGCGGACCTTCCGCGTCGACCCGCGGACGAACCCGGCCGGCCGCGATTATTTCGGCGCCCACATCGCCCTCGAACGCTTCAAGTCGCCGGCGCCGCGGCTGCACTTCCTCGACGACACGGACCGCACGGGCACGGTGTACGTCGGGTACCTCGGTGCCCACCTGCCGACGTCGAAGACCAACTGAGCGAGAATCGCGCGCATGACGGAGATCGCGCGGAAGAACCTGGCCTACTGCTGGATCGCCCGCGGTGACCGGGTGCTGTTCCTCCGGCGCGGGCCGGGCGTCTTCCTCGCGGGGCGGTGGGAACTGCCCGGCGGGACGGCCGAGCCGGACGAGGCCTTCGAAGCCACCGCGGTCCGGGAAGCGGCTGAGGAAACGGGATTGCGGGTGCGGGTCACGGGTGAACTCGCCCGCGACTCCTGGCCGGACGTCGCCGGGCGCGCGATGGAGATCCACGCTTTCGTTTACACGGTGGAAGAAGACGGCACCGGAGACGTCGTGCTCAACCCGGAAGAGCACGACGACTTCGCCTGGCTCGCGCCGCGGGAAGCCGGACGGCTCGAGATGGCGGAGCACTTCCGCCGGTTGCTGTGATCGCCGCGGGCGCGGCGACGGTCTTCGGTGGACGGACGGAGGAAGAGTGGTCATGCCCTGACATTACCGAACACACGTGCGAAAGATCATCGCTGAATCGGGTGAAGCCCGGAGGCGCGGCGGCGCGGCAATTTCGGTTGCAGCACAAGGGAAACGCGCGTAGGCAGCCCCCGATTTCCACGCTACCGGAAGGCACCGACAAAAACGGCCCAGGGAACCCCCGGATTCCACGTTACCCACGGGCACCGACAAAAAAGCGACCTACCGGGGAACCAAATACCGCAGCAGCACACTGTTCCCGTCCGTCAGAACCGAAGCGAGCTCCAGCGAAGCCGGGTCGATCGCCGCGCCCACCGCCACCCGGCTCGACGTCCCCGACACCAGGAACGGCGCCACCGTCAAGCGGAACTCGTCGACCACGCCCGCCTCGATCAGCGACCCGAACAACCGCGGCCCGCCTTCGCAGTCGATGCGGGCCAAGCCCTCCGCCGCCAGCGTCGAGACCACCTCGGCGGCCGAGACCTCCGAAGCGCCCACGACGAACACCCGGGCCCCGTTCGCCACCCATCCGTCACGCAGCGACGAAGGCGCCGCCTTCGTGATCACCGGGGCGTCCGGGGGCAGGGAACGCCCCGTCGTCACCACCGCGACCGGGGCGATCGGGGCCAGCCCGAACCGGCGGCGGCGCTCGGCCGTGCGCGCGTCGGGGCGCATGCCCTCGAACCCCTCCGCCATCGCCGTGCCCGCGCCCACCAGCACCACGTCCGCCAGGTCGTTGCCCAGCCGGTAGACGATGCGGTCGGCCGGGGTCGACAGGGCCGCCGAGCGGCCCTCGACCGTGCTCGCGCCGTCCGTGCTGGACACGAAGTTGACCGCGACCCACCGGGGACCGGCCGGGTACTGGTAGAGCTGCTCCAGGTCGTGGTCGTCGAGACCGCGGTCGACCGGCCAGACCTGCCGGATCACTCCCACCGGACCGCCTTCGCCGGCGGGCGCGTGCCCGCGATGCTCGCCGCCATCTCGGCCACGTGCCTCGTCGCGCGCACGTGCCGGGTCCGGATGATCGCCGCCCCGGCCGACGCCGCGAGCGCCGCCAGCGCCAGTCCGGCGGGCGTCCCGTCGCCGGCGACCGAAACCAGCACCGGCACGTCCCGTAGCAGCGACGGCGGCGCCCGCAGCACCCCGGCGTCCAGGAGGAACCCGGCGTCCAGGAGGAACCCGGGCGCGGCAGGAACCGAAGAACCGGCGTAACCCGCTCCGAACCGCGCCGCGACGTCGGTGAGGTCACTCCGCGCGAGGATCAGGTCGGCGCCGGCCTCACAACACGCGGCGGCCACCTCAGCGTCCGCGGTGTCGACGGCCAGGAAGAGATCCGGGAACTTCGAGCGGGCCCACGCAACCAGGGGCTCGACGCCGATTCCGGCGAAACCCACGAGATCGGCGCCGTCCTCGACCGCGCCCAGTACCACGTCCCGCGCCGTATCCGGCTCCGGGAGCACGTCGACCGCGGCCAGCACCAGTGCGCGGTCCCTGCTCAACCGGCGGCCCCGGAAGACGAGGTCGGGGGTCTTCATCGCACGCTCCCTGCTGGACATCCGGACGTCCCGATCCTAAGCGGGCCGGCAGGTGAGCACTCTTCGCCGGCGGGTGGCGGGGCCTCGTCGCCGGGCCACCCGACCGTGGCGGAATACCCTCAGGAGGCGATGGCCTCGTTGATCGCCAGCAGCTCCTGAGCGGTGCGCGTGGCGGCGAACTCGATGACCTCGTAGCGGGCGAGGCGCCGGATGACGAACGGATCACTGGCGAGGATCGCGTCGAGCCTGCCGCGCAGCACCGAACGCGTCAGGATCACGTGGTCGGCCGCACCGTTCCCCTTTCCGGAAACGAGGAACACTCCTTTCGTGAATTGCTTGCGCAACCAGTCCGAATGGTCCGGTAGCGCGTAGTCGACTTCTGTTTCGGGCGCCGTGTAGGTCAGCAGGGCGATGTACATGATTCGATGGTAGAACTCCCGCGGCCGCAGCGCATCCGCCTGGCGAGTGTCGCCGCCCACGTGTTTCACCCATATTCGGTCAAGAACAACGCAATTCCTTTACCAACGCTTTTCGACATTTCTCCTCGATTGCCGTACGTCCGTCGTCGTACGCCGCGGTGCCGCCACCGGGCCGACGCGGTGACCGCCTCCCCGGCGCGACACTCGACGCCATGAACGCAGTGACCCGGGCCTGGCACGAAGGAAGACGAGCCGAGCGCATCGCCCACGCCGTCGGCGCGGCGCTGTTCCTGAGCGGCGTCGTGCACGCGATCGTCCTCATCGCCACCGGCGGCTCGTGGCTGGGCCCGCTGTCGATGCGCAAGGCCGTCACGTTCGGCCTGTCGTTCGGGCTGACGCTCGCGTCGGTCGCCTGGGCGACGTCGTTCCTCACCCTCCGGCCCCGAGTGCGCTCGATCCTCCTCGGCGCGTTCACGGCCGCGAGCGTCGCCGAGGTCGCCCTGGTCAGCATGCAGTCCTGGCGCGGGGTGCCGTCGCACTTCAACTTCGAGACGCCGTTCGACAACGCCGTTTCGATGACGCTCGCCGCCGGCGGTGGCGTGATCATCCTGACGATCATCGGGTTCACGGCCGCGGCGCTGGTCGAGCCCGGTCCGGAGGCGGCGAGCCTGCGCCTGGCCGTCCGCGCCGGCCTGGTCGTGCTCCTGGTCGCGCTGGCCACCGGCGCGGTGATGATCGCCCGCGGCGTCGTCGAGGCCCGCGGCGGCGACCCACAGGGCGCCTACACCACCGCCGGCTCGCTCAAGCCGCTGCACGCGGTCGCCATGCACGCGATCCTCGTGCTCCCCGCGCTGGCCTGGATCCTGCGGTTCACCCGCTGGCCGGAGAGCCACCGGCTGCGCGTCGTCCGGATCGCCGTCGGCGCCGACGCCCTGCTCACCGCGGTCATCGGCGTCGAGTCCTTCACCGGCATCGACCCGCTGGCCGCACCGCTGCCCGTCCTCGCGTTGTCCGTGCTAGCCACGGCCGTGCTCGCCGGCACCGGGGTCTACGCGCTGTCCGGCATTGAACCGCCCGTCCGATTCACCCGTGTCCTCATCGGGAAGGCAAGGGGCCGGTAAAGCGGCGGACGGAGACCACGCGTGCGGCACGGTATGACCACCAGAGGCCTTTTCCAGCAGAGCGCAGCCCACAGCCCGTCGTTCTTCTCCGTGGCCAGGGCGATGGGACAGCACGCCGACGACCTCGCGGACCTCTGCATCCCCTGCAACCCGTACTTCCCGACCGACGCGATGTTCGGCGAGCTCGAGCGCAACCTCCGCACGATCCTGAAGTTCTACCCGAGCGACGCGAGCGCGATCACCGCGCAGCTGGCGCACGTGCTGCGGCTCAACCCGTCGACGATCTCCCTGGCCAACGGCTCGACGGAGCTGATCACCTGGATCGACCGGCTGCTGGTCGACGCCAGCATCGCCGTGCCGATCCCGACGTTCGGCCGCTGGACCGACCAGCCCCTCGAGACCGGCAAGCGCGTCGACATGTTCCTGCTCAAGGAGTCCGACAACTTCGAGCTGCGCGTGGACTCCTACGTCGAGTTCATCAAGCGCCGCGGCTCCCGGGTCGCGGTGCTGTGCAATCCGAACAACCCCGACGGCGGGTACCTGCCGCGCCGCGAGGTGATCCGGTTCATGGACGCGCTCGAAGACCTCGACCTCGTGGTGATCGACGAGTCGTTCATCGACTTCGTCGAGGCCGAGATGAGCCCGTCGGTGGCCGCCGAAGCCGTCGTGCGGCCGAACGTCATCGTGCTGAAGAGCCTCGGCAAGAACTTCGGGCTGCACGGGATCCGGTTCGGCTACCAGGTGTCGAACCCGGCGCTGACGCGCAAGCTGTCGGCCGCGCTGCCGAAGTGGAACGTCAACTCGCTCGCCGAGACCATCATCTTCATGCTCGCCGAGCACCGCGCGGAGTACGAGGACAGCCTCAAGAAGCTCGCCCTCGACCGGTTCATGATGAACTCGCAGCTGAACCAGTTCCCGGAGCTGACGGTGTTCCCGTCGCAGGCGAACTTCCTGCTCGTCAAGCTGCCCGGCTCGGTCGACGGCGCCGAGCTGTGCGACTACCTGCTCGCCGAGCACCACCTGCTGGTGCGCCAGTGCGGCAACAAGATCGGCATGACCAGTCAGTTCATGCGCTTCGGGGTGCGGCCGGACACCGAGGTCGAGCGGCTGGTCGAGGGCCTGCGCGGGGTCGAGCGGCTGGGCGGCGGCGGGCGCCACACGCCGGCGATCGAGCTCGTCGCGCACTCCCGCGAGCCGGAACGGTCGATCAGCTGAGCACCTGGGCCATGGCGGGCTCGACGGCGAACGACCGGCCGTTCGCCGGGCTCGACCGCTCGGGCCGCACGCGGCGCCTGCGCCGGCTCGCCGAAAGCGCCTTGACCGCCTACGACGTACCGGTGGCCCGCCTGACGCCGCTCGGGCGCGGGGTCAACACGACGTTCCGCGTCGACGGCGCGGACGGCCACCGGTACGTGCTGCGCGTGCAGCGCGCGGACGGCCCGGGCGCCGCGCAGGTGCGGGCCGAAATGGCGTGGCTCGCCGCGCTGGGCCGCGAAACGGACCTCGTGGTGCCGCGGCCGGTGCCGACGCGGGCGCGGGACTGGGTGACCGTGGTCGCCGACCCGGCGGTGCCGGAGCCCCGCACCTGCGTGCTCTGCCACTGGGTCGACGGCCGGTTCGTCGACGAACGGCTCAGCGCGCCGCAGCTCTACGCGGTCGGCGAGTTCACCGCGCGGCTGCACCTGCACGGCGCGCGGATGAACGGCCTCGACCGCGGCCGCGTCGACGACCTGACCGAGTTCGGCCGCGCGCAGGTCGACGGCTTCTCCGACGCCGTGCTCGACCGGGCGGTCGCGCTGGCCGGCGGCGACGAACGGGTCCGCACCGCGGCCGCGCGGGTGCGGGCGGTACGGACCGAGCTGGGGTGCGGCTCAGGTGTCTTCGGCCTGGTCCACGGCGACCTGCGCCAGGAGAACTACCTGTTCCACCGCGGCCGGGTCCGGGCGATCGACTTCGACGACTGCGGGTACGGGCACTACGCCTACGACCTCGCCGTGGCGCTCGACGAGCTGAAACACCTGCCGCAGCGGGACGAGCTGCGGGAGGCGCTCCTGGACGGCTACCGCTCGGTGCGCCCGGACGCGGCGACGACCGACCCGGCGGTGCTGAACGCCTTCGCCGGGCTTCGCCGGGTGCAGCTGCGGTTGCGGACCTGACGTTCCACAGTAGCGCTACAAGCTGGCGCTACAATTGCTACATGGCCGGACGATCGAGCAACGCCACCAGCACCCGCGACCGCCTGCTGCTGGCCGCCGGGCAGCTCCTGCACGAGGCGCCGGGCGGTCCGGTGTCGACGCGGGCGATCTGCGAACGCGCCGGCGTCCAGGCCCCCACGCTGTACCACCACTTCGGCAGCAAGCAGGGCCTGCTCGACGCCGTCGTGAACTACGGCTTCACGCAGTACGTGCAGGCCCCCGCACCGGGCGGCGACCCGGTGGACCGGATCCGCGCCGGCTGGGACCGGCACGTCGAGTACGGCCTGGAAAACCCGCAGTTCTACGTGCTGCTCTACGGCCAGATCGAGCCGGGGGTGCCGTGCAACCTCACCTCCAGCGCCGAGGCGATGTTGCTGGAGCTGTTCACACCGCTCGCGCGTGACGGCCGGCTGCGCGTCGAGGCGACGGAGGCGGCGCGGCAGCTCGCGGCGGCGAACAGCGGGGTCACGCTCAGCTTGATCGCCCAGCCCGAGGAGAGTCGCGATCTGGCGATGTCTGCGCAGGTCAGGGAGGCCGTCCTGGCGGGGCTGCTCACCGAGCGACCGGCCGAAGGCTCGTCCGTCGGCGCGCTCGCGGTCGCTTTGTCGACCGCGCTCGCGGACGACGTCGACGAGCTGACCACGACCGAGCGGCACCTGCTGCGGGAGTGGTTACACCGCCTCTCGAACTGACCGCGCTACATTTGCTACATTTACCCCTATGACACATGTAGCGAACCTGGGCACCTACGGCCTGTTCCTCTCCCCGCACCGTGACGACGCGACCCGCAAGCAGCACGCCGTCGCGGCGGACGAGCTCGGCTACGGCACGGCCTGGCTCGGCACCGGGCGGGCCTCGATCAGCGACCTCGCCTTCGTCGAAGACATCCTGGCTTCGACCGAGCGGATCACCGTGGCGACGGCGATCGTGAACGTCTGGGCCGACGAGCCGGAGCCGCTGGCCGAGTCGTACCACCGGCTGGCGGACCGGTATGGAAAGCGCTTGCTGCTGGGCATCGGCGTCGGCCACCCCGAGTCGGTCACCGAGTACCACAGCCCGTACGACACGCTCGTCGGCTTCCTCGACCGGCTCGACGCGGCCGGCGTGCCCGCCGAGGCCCGGGTGCTCGCCGCGCTCGGCGACCGCGTGCTGCGGCTGGCCGCCGAGCGCACCGCGGGCGCGCACCCGTACCTCGTGCCGGTCGCGCACACGCGGCACGCCCGGTCGGTCCTGGGGGCGGGCAAGATCCTGGCCCCGGAGCAGAAAGTCGTCGTCGGCGCCCCCGAGGAGGCTCGCGAAGTCGGCCGCGCCTTCATCCGCGAGCCCTACCTCGGGCTGCGCAACTACGTGAACAACCTGCTGCGCCACGGGTACACCGACGCCGACGTCGCGGGCGGCGGCAGTGACCGGCTGATCGACGACCTCGCGCTGCACGGGACACCCGAGGAGATCGCGAAGGGGCTGCGGTCCCATGTGGACGCGGGCGCCGACCACGTGGCCGTGCAGGTGATCGGCCGGTCGGCCGAGATCGAGGCCGAGAACCACCGGCGGCTGGCCGAAGTGCTGCTCTGATCAGCCGGGCGCGGGCAGGAGGGCGTTCAGGGCGGTGACGATCGTGCGTTCCTCGTAGGCGAAGTGGTCGTCCAAAGCGGACGCCAGCCGGTCGAACTCCGTCCGCAGCCGGGCGGGATCGGTTTCCTCGTCGACGAGCCGCTGGATCTCCTCCTGCAACCGCGCGACGACGACGTGGTCCTCGCCGAGTTTGTCCAGCGCCGGCGCGAGCGCCGGGAAGCGCGCGGCCAGCATCGGGAAGATCGCCGCGCCTTCCCCGGTGTGGTGCCGGGTGAGGGCGGCGCAGAAGCCGGAACACCGCGTGCTCAGGCGCTGCGACCCGCCGTTGCGAAGCTCCCGCAGCTCGGCGCGCAGCCAGTCGTGCACCTCGACGAGCCAGTCGCCCATGCGGCGCACGGCTTCGAGGCGGTGCAGCTCCACGACCGGCAGCACGCGAGCCGTTTTCGCCTGGTAGGCGGCGAATCCCGGTTTCCGCGCGACGATCTCGGCGAACACCGCGTCGCGGTCCGGCGGGAACGCGGCCATCGCTTCGAACGTCTCGGTGCCGGTTTCGACGGTGACCACCGGGTTGTGCCGGATGTTGTGGTACCAGGCGGGATGTTTCGGCGAGCCCATCGCCGACGCGACGACGACGAGGCGGCCGTCGATGTCCAAGGCTCCCAAGGGAACGCGGTGGGGCCGGCCGGTGCGGGCACCGGTCGTTATGAGGTGGATCAAGGTGCTCCTTTGGCGATGAAGTGATCGCCGGAGGCCGTGAAGCGACACGGAACGGGCGCGCGGAGGGCACACTTCTGCCAGGGCAGGCAGAACGTGTCGATTCAGGGGGCTGAGTAGCCACTACCTCCGTGCGTAGGCCCATCCGGGGCGCATCGCCACGGTAGCACGGAATCAGCGTGCTTCGGCGGCCTTTCGCGCTTCCTCGGCGGCCGCGTCGGCCTGCTCGTAGGTTTCCTTCGCCTTCTCGAACTCCGCCGTCGCGCGCCCGGCCCGTTCCTCGGCCTCCGCCAGGCGGGTGCGCAGGTCCTCGACGCGGGCCGTCGCCTGCTCGGCCGCGCGTTCGGTGCGGACCAGGTCGCGCTCGGCCACCGCGCGCTCCTTGGCCAGCTCGGCCGCTTCCTTGCGCAGGCGCTCGCGCTCGGCCCGGGCGCGTTCGCGCTCCTTGCGGTCTTCTTCCTCGCGCCGACGGTCCTTTTCGGCCTTCTTCGGCTTCGCCGGTTCGGCCTTGTCCACCAGCTTCGCCGGGCGCTTGCCGGTCGACGGCGGAGCGGTCGCAGCGAGGGTGAACCACTGGTCGGTGTCCTGGTGCGCCACCGACGTCAGGCGCCCGGCCACGGCGAGCCGCGCGGTGCCCGGGTCGGCCGCGACGGCCTCCAGGGTCGCCTCGACCTCGCGGGAGACGGTGTCGCTCATCGACGGCAGCCCGCGGATGATCCGCCTGATCAGCTCGCCGCGACGCCGGGTCAGGGCGCGCAGCTCGTCGCCGGCGAGGCGGGCGTGGGCGTCGCGCAGCTCGTCGCCGAGTTCGGCCAGCTCGCGCAGTTCGGCGGCGTCTTCCCTGGCCAGGCGGTTGACGATCGCCGCGGCCGTGGTCGGTTTGCGCAGTTCGCGGATCCGGGTCGCGAGCTCGGCGTCCCCCTCGGCCTTCGCGGCCTTCGCCGCCGCGTTGCGCGCGCTGACGAACTCCGCGAGGTCACCCCCGTAGAGCTCGCCGGCCACCGTGTCGAAGTCCATCGCGCTCCAGCGAACCACATCGGACTGGTGCGAGCACCCTGCGAAGAGTCATCATCGGGGGCATGTACTTCGATCTGGGTGTCCGGGACTTCCTCGACCGCGCGGAAACGGTGTACCCGGACCGCGTCGCGGTGGTCGACGAGCCGGACCAGCCCGCGCCGAGCTGGGGTTCGCTCACCTACCGCGAGGTGGCGCGGCGGGCCCGCGCGCAGGCCGCGCACCTCGACGAGCTGGGCGTGCCGGTCGGCGGGCGCGTCGCGATGGTTTCGCACAACGCCGCGCGGCTGCTCGTGTCGTTCTTCGGCGTGTCCGGCTGGGGCCGGGTCCTGGTGCCGGTGAACTTCCGGCTGGCGCCGGCCGAGGTCAAGTACATCGTGGAGCACTCCGGGGCCGAGGTGCTGATCGTCGACCCCGAGCTGGCGCACCTGCTGGACACGGTGACGGCCAAGCACGTCTTCGTCCTGGGCCGCGACGACGAGGCGATCTGGGGCGGCGACGCGTCCCCCCGTCCGTGGGCCGGCGACGAGTCCGCGACGGCGACCATCAACTACACCTCGGGCACGACCGCCCGGCCGAAGGGCGTGCAGCTCACCCAGCGCAACATCTGGCTGAATGCGGCCGTGTTCGGCCTGCACACGACGTTGAGCGACAACGACGTCCTGCTGCACACGCTGCCGATGTTCCACTGCAACGGCTGGGGCATGCCCTACGCGGTGACCGGACTCGGCGGGCGGCACATCGTGCTGCGGAAGGTCGACGGCACCGAGATCCTGCGGCGCATCGACGAGCACGGCGTGACGATCCTTTGTGCCGCGCCCGCGGTGGTCACGGCGGCGCTGGACGCCGCCGCGACCTGGGAGGGCGAGATCCCGGGCCGCGACCGCGTCCGGATCGTGGTGGCCGGCGCCCCGCCGCCGACGCGCACGATCGAGCGGGTGCGGGCGGAGCTGGGCTGGGAGTTCATCCAGATCTACGGGCTGACCGAGACGGCGCCGTTGCTGACGGTCAACCGGATGCGCAGCGAGTGGGCGGACCTGGACCCGCACGAGCAGGCCCGGCTCCTGGGCCGCGCGGGGACGCCGGCGCTGGGCGTCCGGATCGCCGTCGACACGGACGGCGAGGTGCTCGCGCAGTCGAACCACAACCTGGACGGGTATTGGGAGAACCCCGACGAGACGGCGCGGGTCCAGGAGGGCAACTGGTTCCACACGGGCGACGGTGGGTCCTTCTCGGATGGGTACCTGACGATCGCCGACCGCAAGAAGGACGTGATCATCTCGGGCGGCGAGAACGTGTCGTCGATCGAGGTGGAGGACGCGCTGAACTCGCACCCGGCGGTCCGCGAGGCGGCGGTGATCGGCATCCCGGACGAGAAGTGGGGCGAGCTGGTGACGGCTTTGGTGGTCACTTCCGCGGAGGTGAGTGCGGAGGAGCTGATCAAGCACTGCCGGGAGTATCTGGCGGGGTACAAGTGCCCGAAGCGGGTGGAGTTCCTGGAGGAGCTGCCACGGACGGCGACGGGGAAGATCCAGAAGTTCAAGCTCCGGGAGCCGTTTTGGCAGGGTCAGCAGCGCCAGGTCAACTGAGGTTCTTCTTCGACGCGGGGTCCGGGGCCGTGCTGTGGGACGACCTCGGCCCGGCGGACCTCGACGACCTGCCGATCAGTGTTGCTCTGCGTGCTTCGCTGGACAGCCTGGTGGAGCAGTACGACGAGTCGCTGAACTGGGACTATCCACCGGACCCCGGCCCGTGGCGGGAGGCGCGGTGCTCGCAGTTCAACGCGGATGTGCGGGCGGCGTTGGCGCGGTTGCGGGTGGAGCTGGGGCGGGATGTGGAGGACCGGTTCACCGAGCTGCACGAGGATCCGGAGCTGGACGAGTATTTGGCCGACCCGAAGGGCTTCAAGCGCTCGTCCAAGTGACGACGAGCTCGCCACCGTGGGATCGGACCGCTACGACAGCGCCGTGGCTCTCCAGGTCGGCGCCGCTCAGCCCACCGGCCTCGTCGAACAGCTCCGTCACCCGCACAATCTCCGACAACGGCGCCGGCAGCTTCTGCCAGGCGAAGTCGGCAGGAGGCCACAGATAGCCGGGGAGGCCTGGGCCGCGTAGTTCTGCGCGCAGTGACCAGTCAGTCCACACCGTAAAAGCAAGACACGACCCGGCTGACAACTTGACCTGCAACTCGGCAGACGTGCCGTCGCGGTGGAGGATCTTCCACACCGACTGGATCGTCCGGCCCACCACACTCTGCAGATCCATGGTCAACGGACCATCCGGAAGAACGTCCGTACCTCGTCGGCGAACAGCTCAGGCTGCTCATAAGCCGCGAAATGACCGCCCCGCTCCAGCTCATTCCAATGGCGGATGTCCGTGTACCGCCGCGAAGCCCACCGGCGCGACGGGCGTGGCATCTCCTTCGGGAAGATCGAACAGCCCGTCGGCACGTCCACCGTGTCGTCCGTGGCCTCCGAGAACCACCGCTGCACCTTCCGGATGCTCTCCCAGTACAACCGCGCCGACGACGCCGCCGTGCCTGTCAGCCAGTACAGCGTCACGTCGTCCAGCAGCTCGTCGCGGGTGAACGGGAAGCCGTCCGACCACGCGTGGAACTTCTCCACCAGCCAGCCGCACAGCCCGGCCGGGGAGTCCAGCAACCCGTAACCCACCGTCTGCGGGCGGGTCGACTGCAGCACCGAATACCCGTCCTCCCAGCGCTGCGCGTGCTCCAGGTCGGAAAGCGCCGAGCGCTCGGCCGAAGTCATGTCGCCGAACGTCGACGGGTCCGGGGCCGCGATCGGCGGGTTCAGGTGGATGCCCGCCAGATGACCGGCGTCCTGCTGGGCCAGCGACGTCGTGATCGACGTCCCCCAGTCGCCGCCCTGGGCGCCGTACCGGGTGTAGCCCAAGCCGGCCATCAGCGCGGCCCACGCGGCAGCGATGCGCTCGATCCCCCAGCCCGGCGACGACGGCTTGTCGCTGAAGCCGTAGCCCGGCAGCGACGGGATCACCAGGTGGAACTCCTCCGACAGGAGGGGAATCACCTTGGTGAACTCCAGGAACGAGCCGGGCCACCCGTGCGTCAGGATCAGCGGGAGCGCGCCAGGTGAAGGCGACCGCACGTGCAGGAAGTGGATACCCAGGCCGTCGATTTCCGTGCGGTACTGCGGAAACCGGTTCACCCTCGCTTCCAGCGCACGCCAGTCGTAACCGGAAGCCCAGTATTCGCACAGGGAACGCAGGTATTCCAGCGGCGTGCCCTGGCTCCAGTCGTCCGGCCCGGCCTCGGGCCAGCGGGTCCGGCGCAGCCGCGCGCGCAGGTCGTCGAGATCCGCTTCCGGGACCTCGATGCGGAACGGCGTGCTCACGCCGGGACGTACGTCAGCTGGACGACGCCGTTGCCGAAGGTGGCCGACTTCTTCAGCACCAGCGGGAACGTCGGCCCTTCCTCGGGGAACAGCCGCTTTCCCCGCCCCACGACGATCGGGTACAGCAGCAGGTTCAGCTCGTCGACCAGGCCTTCGGACAGCAGCCAGCGCACCGCCGTCGTGCTGCCGCTGGTCATGATGTCGCCCCCGGGCGAAACCTTCAGCGCCCGGACGGCCTCGGCGGGATCGCCGGTCAGCAGCGTCGAATTGTTCCAGCCCACTTCGGACAAAGTCGACGAAAGCACGTATTTGCGGACGTTGTTCATGAACTCGGCACCTTCGTCGTCCTCGACGGTGCGGCCGGGCCACGCCTCCGCGAACCCTTCGTAGGTGACGCGCCCGAGCAGCATCGCGTCGGCCGCGGCCATCCCGCCGCCGACCGCCCGGCCGATTTCGTCGGTCCAGTACCGGAGTGACCACTTGTCGGGCGCCTCGACCACGCCGTCGAGCGAGATGAACAGGTTCGAAACGATCTTGCGCATGGGCCCCCTTCGATCGGAGGGGTCCACCTTAACGGGCGAAGCGTCAGGATCGTCCACTCGCGACGGTCTCGCGGACGCGCGCGCTGTCCGCCTCCGCGCGGGCCCGTTCCTCCTCCGTCGCCGGCTCCAGGCGCGCCGGAACGTCCTTGTGGTGCGGGGTCCCGGCGATCGGGTCGCGGTCCAGCGCGTCGGTCAGCAGGTTGATCCGGGGACCACTGACCACGCGCCGGCCGTGCGCGTCCGGGTGGGCCATGCCGTAGCCGTGCGGCAGGGAAAGCTGGCCCGGCCGCATCGCCGGGTCGGCCTCCGCGCGGACGACGACGCGGCCGGCCGGCGTCACGACCGCCACCCAGTCGCCCGCCGAAGCGCCGATGGAAGCCAGCTCTTCGGGACGCGCACGCAGCGCGCCGTCCGGATCCGTGCGGCGCCAGCGCGGGTCGCGCAGGATCTGGTTCGCGTTGTGCGCCCGGCGCTGGCCGTTGAGCAGGGAGTACGGGAACGCCGGGTCGGGCCGTTCCGCGGCCGGGTCCAGAGAACCCAGCCACTCCAGCAGCTCCGGCACCGCCAACCGGACGCGCGAGCGGCGCATCAGGCTCCACACTTCGTCCTGTTCGTGGGCGGAGAACGGCGTCGGGCCGGCCAAGACGCGCGAGAACAGCTCCTCCCCGAGCTCCAACCCGGTCGAAGAGCTCCCCAAAGCGCGTTGCACCGGCACGGTCATCGTCTTCGCCGCCCGGTGACACCCGGCCCACAGCGGCGCGATCGACGCCGCGCCGTCGGGCAGTGACGCGCCCAGCGTCCGGTAGAGGAGCACCGGCAGGATCGCAGAGCGCTCCGGCATCGCCTGCACCAGCGCACCGATCCCCGCCTGCAGCTCGGCACGCGGCCCGGCGGCCAGGGACGCGAGGACGTCGGACGGCGGCAGCACGCCCAGCGCGTCGAACAGCCGTGTGTAGATTTCGGCTTCGACGAGCGTGCCCGGCAGCGGGTCCAGCAACGGCGGCCGCAGCTGGAAGTAGTTCGTCGGCCACTCGAAGGTGAAGAGCGTGAACTCCCACTTCTCGTGCTGGGACGCCGCCGGCAGCACGTACTCGGCCAGCGCGGCCGTCTCGGTGTAGGCGACGTCGACGACCACGGACAGCTCGGCCTCCCGCACCGCCCGTTCGACCTCGCGCGTGCCCGCGAACGTGTTGGCCGGGTTGGACGACTCCACCCACAGCGCGCGCACCCGGTTCGGGTGGTCGGTGAGGATCTCCTCGGCCAGGGTGTTCGCCGGCAGCAGGCCGCCGATGTACTCGAACCCGGTGATCTCGGACCGCTGCCCGCCGGCCGAACCCCACAGCGGCAGCAGCCACGAGTGCAGGTTGTTCGTGCCGCGCCGGCCGAAGTGCCCGGTCACCAGGTAAAGCAGCTTCTCGAGGTAGCTGTTGAGCGTCGAGTGCCGGCCCTGCTGGATGCCCAGCTCGACCCGCACGGTCATCGCCGAGGCCGCGAGGATCAGGTCGACGGCCCGCTCGACGTCCACACGGGACACTTCGGCGTGCGCGATCCACTCGTCCACCGGGATCTTCCCCAGCACCGCGGCGACCTCGTCGAAGCCTTCGGTGCGCGTGGCGAGGAACTCCTCGTCGGCGCCGCCGCGTTCGAGCACCAGCGCCAGGATCGCGCCCAGCAGGTAGGCGTCGGTGCCCGGGCGCAGCGGCAGGTGCAGGTCGGCGATCTCCGCGGTCTCCGTGCGCCGCGGATCGAGCACGATCATCTTGCGCGCGGGATCGTTCTTGATGGTGTTGAGCGCGTGCCGCGCGTTGCTGAACCCGTGGGCCTGCCAGGGGTTGCAGCCGAGCACGAGCAGCAGGTCGCAGTGCTCGACGTCCTCGGCCGTGTGCACGAGCGTCGAGCCGAACAGCTGCCCGTTGACCCAGAAGTCACCGGTCTTCTCCTGCGACAGCGCGTTGAAGTGGCGCGTCGAGTTCATCCACTTCAGCAGCGACGCGCCGTACGCGCCGCCGGAGTGGTTGCCCTGCCCACCGCCGCCGACGTAGGCGAACGAGCCGGGCCGGCCGGCCGCGGTGTCGGCGTCCCGGATCGCGTGCAGCTTCGCGGCGATCTCGGTGAGCGCGGTGTCCCAGTCGATGGGCTCGTGGGTGCCGTCGGGACGCCGGCGCAGCGGTGTCGTCAGCCGGTCGCCGTGATCGCCGTACCAGGTCAGGCGCTGCGCCTTCTGGCACAGGTACCCGGCCGAGCGCGGGTGCGCCTTGTCGCCGCGGACGCGGGTGATCTTCCGGCCCTCGACCTGCACTTCCAGTCCGCAGTTGAGGTAGCAGAGGCTGCACGCGGTGCGGTGCCACTCGCTCATGGCGTTCCCTTCAGAGCAGGTCCAGCGCGCGGCCCAAGGTGGTGAGGCGCGCTTCGAGCGTTTCGCCGGCCGGGTAGAGCCGGACCGTGTCGATGCCGGTGTCGCGCCAGACGCGCAGCCGGGCACGGACCATCTCTTCGGTGCCGATCAGCGTCGTGCCGAGCACCATTTCGTCGGTGACGAGCGCGGTCGCGCCGTCGCGGTCGCCGGCCTGCCAGCGCTCGCGGACCTCGGCGGCGACGTCCGCCCAGCCCTGGCGGCTGTAGGCGTCGTTGTAGAAGTTCGTGGTGGCCGAGCCCATGCCGCCGAGGCTGAAGGCGAGCTCCTTCTTGCGGCTGCCGACCATGACGCGCAGCTCGTCCTCGTTGTCCGCGAAGGCGACTTCGGCGCCCTGGCAGACGTCGATGCTCTCGCGCGTGCGGCCTGACTTCGCGAGTCCGGCGTCGAGGGGCCCGAAGTACGCGTCGGCGCCTTCGGGGACGAAGCTGGTGCCGAGCCAGCCGTCCGCGACCTCGCCGGTCAGCTCCAGAAGCTTCGGCGACAGCGTCGCGAGGTAGATCGGGATGTCCGGGTTCGGCGTGGTGGACAACCGCATCGGACGCGCTTCGCCGGGCAGCGGGATCTCGAAAGCCTTGCCGGAGAACGAAATCTTCTCGCCGGCGAAGGCCTGACGGATGATTTCGACGGTCTCACGCATGCGTGTCAGCGGCTTCGCGAACGGGACGCCGTGCAGGCCTTCGATCACCTGCGGCCCCGAGGGGCCCAGCCCCAGCGCGAACCGGCCGCCGGACAGGTCGGCCAGCGTCAACGCGGCCTGCGCGATCGCGACGGGCGTGCGCGTGCCGAGCTGGATGATGCCGGAACCCAGCCGGATCCGGTCGGTGCGGGCGGCGAGGTAGCCGAGCGCGGACGGCGCGTCCGAACCCCAGGCCTCGGCGACCCAGCAGACGTCGAGGCCGAGCTTTTCCGCCTCCAGCACGAAGTCCAGCGTCGTGCGCGTGTCCTGGGAGAACTCGACCGTCGTCGCGGTCTTCATCGGCCTTCGACCCGGTCCTTGATGGCGGCGAGGTTGCCGGTCATCGCGGTTTCGCACTCCCGCATCCGCACGAAGACGATCTTCTGTTCCTTTTCCGGCATCCGGTCGATGGCGAACGACAGCCCGGACCGGCCCGGGCCCATCTGCATCCACTGCGACAGCCGGGTGCCGCCGTCAGCCGGTTCGAGGGTGAACTTCCAGACCGAGCTCGGCTCGGCCGGATCCTGCACCGCCCACGCGAACACGCGCGGCTCTTCGCACTCGACGACGTACGACGTCGTCTCCCACTCGCCGAACGCGTCGTGCTTGCTCTTGCCCACGAACGTCCGGCCGACCTCGCGCCATTCGACGGACTGCAGTTCGGCACTCAGGGAAGGCATCACAGCGATGTCCGAGACGACCGGCCAGACGACCTCCGGGGCGGCGGCGATCCAGGTCGAAACCTCGGCCGTCGGCTTGTCCGCGTACCGCGCGCCGGTCCACTCCATCGTGGTCGCACCCCTCTCAGTGAGCCTCTGACCACGATAGTTGCGTAGATAGACCTACGCTGTCAACGTCACTCCTGCCGGGCGAACCGAGCTTCGACGTCCGGACGCTGCGCCAGCCGGGGCGGAAAGCCGGGGCCGCGCCGCATCCGGGTGTCCGCCGGCGTCATCGGTTCGCCGCAGTCCGCGCAGACGATTTCGGCGTGGGTGTCGTGCCCGCAAGCGGCGTGGTGCACGGTGATCGGCGGGCCCGCTTCGCTCGAGAGCCACTTGTCGCCCCACCGCGTCATCGCGAGCAGCACGGGGTAGAAGTCACGGCCCTTCTCGGTGAGCACGTAGTCGTAGCGCACCGGTTCGGCCTGGTAGGCGACCTTCTCCAGGAGACCCTCGTCGACCAGCCGCTTGAGCCGGTCGGCGAGGGTGTTGCGCGCGATGCCGAGCGCCTGCTGGAACTCGTCGAAGCGGCGGACGCCGTAGAAGGCGTCCCGCAGCACGAGCGGGGTCCACCAGTCCCCCAGCAGGTCCATGGTGCGCGCGATCGAGCACGGCCACTGCGCGAACGAGGTCCGTTTCATGCGGCCGAGGATACGCCGTTGCCCGGAGAGACTCAGCAGGTCAGACCAGGTGGCCGGTGGTCACGTCGACGTGGTCCGGCACCTCGTCGTGCTCGTCGCCGACCGAGAGCGTCCCCGCCGGCTCCACGAGGAGCACGCTCGCGCCCGTCTTCGACGACGGCTTGTGGAACGTCCCCTTCGGCACGACGAACACCTGGCCGCGAGCCAGCGACACCACCCGCTCGTCCGGGTCGCGCAGGCCGATCTCGATCTCGCCGTCGAGGACCAGGAAGAACTCGTCGGTGTCTTCGTGGACGTGCCACACGTGCTCGCCGGCGAAGCGCGCCAGCCGGATGTCGTAGTCGTTCACGCGGGTGACGATCCGCGGGCTCCAGGCGGCGTCGAAGCTCGCCAGGACTTCGTTCAGGTCGATCGGGTTCATGCCCACCATGGTCGACCTGGTCTTTCCGGCCCGCGAGTGCTAGGAATCGCACATGCCGCAAGAATTCTCGCACCGGGTCGTGGCGATCGTGACGGCGGAGTCGAACCCGTTCGAGCTCGGGGTCGCGACCGAGCTGTTCGGGCTGCGGCGGCCCGAGCTGGACCGGCCCTGGTACGACTTCACGCTCTGCTCCGCGACCCCGGACGTGCGGATGAACCTCGGGATGTTCACGCTCACCGGCGTCGCCGGCATCGAGGCCGCGGACACGGCCGACACGCTGATCGCGCCGGCCCGGCCGGACACCGGCGTGCCGACCGACCCGGCGATCATCGCGGCGATCCGCCGGGCCGCCGGCCGGGGCGCCCGGCTGGTCAGCTTCTGCACCGGCGCGTTCGCCCTCGCCGAAGCCGGCGTGCTCGACGGCAAGCGCGCGACCACCCACTGGCAGTGGGCCACCGAGTTCGCTTCGCGGTTTCCCCGGGTGCGGTGGGAGCCGGACGTGCTGTTCGTCGACGAGGGCGACGTCCTCACCGCGGCCGGCAGCGCGGCGTCGCTCGACCTCGGCCTGCACCTCATCCAGCGCGACCACGGCGCCGAAGTCGTCAACGCGGTCAGCCGCCGCCTGGTCTTCACCGGCCACCGCGACGGCGGTCAGCAGCAGTTCATCGCGCGTCCGGTGCCGGCGGTGCCGGAAACCTCCCTCGCGCCGGTGCTCGCGTGGGCACTGGGCCGCCTGGACCGGCCCCTGACCGTGCACGACCTCGCGACGCGCGCGGCGACCAGCCCGGCGACACTGCACCGGAAGTTCCGCGCGGAGCTCGGCACGACCCCGCTGGCGTGGCTGACGACCGAGCGCGTGACGCTGGCCTGCCGCCTCATCGAACGCGGCGAGCTGCGCCTCGACCGGGTGGCCGAGGCGAGCGGCTTCGGCACGGCCGCGAACCTGCGCCTGCAACTGAGGCGGCACACGGGGCTCAGCCCCAGCGCCTACCGCCGCCGGTTCGGCCCGGTGCCGGCGTCAGGTCGTGAGTGAGAAACAGGGTTCCGACCCCGTTTCTCACTCACGACCGCTTGGAGCGCCTGGGCGAGCGCGTCCTGTTGCAGCCGTGCGGGATAGCCCTTCGGATCGGCCGCGGCCAGGACGTTCAGGCCTTCGACCAGTGCCACCAGGCTCTTCGTCGTCAGCTCGAGCCGCTCGTCCGTCCACTCCGGACGGCACGCCGCGACGAGCCGGCGGATCCGGGCCAGGAACGAGTGGTTCGCCGCGCGGTGGCGTTCGGCCAGGTCTTCGTCGGCCAGGGCCGCCGCGAGGAAGCCCACCCAGACCCGGGATTCGTCGTGGTGGCCGTGCGGCAGGTCGACGGCCTGGCCGAGCACCGCTTCCAGGGCACCGGACGCGTCCCCGCTCGCGGCTTCGGCGGCATCGGCGCGGACGGCCGTGCGGTCGTAGAGCAGGTCTCGCGCGTGCAGCAGCAACGCTTTCTTCGTCGGGAACGCGTGCATCACCAGCCCCGTCGTGCAGCCGGCGCGCTCGGCGACCGCGCGCAGCGTCAGGCCCGGCAGGCCGTCCTCGGCGAGCACCCGCCACACCGCGTTGGACAACAGCTCCCGCTGCGCCCCCACGTCCCGCTGTCTCGGCACGGAACCTCCTTTCCGGGAAGCGTAACAGCTGCTACGGTAACGCTTGTTACGGAAAGGAGTGCCGTGCCCGCCACCATCGAGATCACGGCCGTGACCTGGGACGACCCGGACGCCGTCCGCCTGCGCGCGGCCCAGCGCACCGAACTGGACGCCCGCTACGGCACCGACGACCACGAGCCCGGCGCGATGCCGACCGCCGACACCGTCGCGGTGTTCCTCGTCGCGCGGGACGCCCGCGGGACAGCCGTCGGCTGCGGCGGGCTTCGCCTCCTGGGGCCGGGTTCGGGCGAGGTCAAGCGCATGTACGTCGAGCCGGCCGCTCGCGGTACCGGCGTCGCGGCCGCCCTGCTGCGCGCGCTCGAAGACCGCGCGCGCGACTTCGGCATCGGCCGGCTGCTCCTGGAGACGGGCACCGGGCAGCCGGACGCGATCCGCTTCTACCAGCGTGAAGGCTACGAACCCATCGACGCTTACGGGCCGTACGTCGGCGAACCGCTCTCACGCTGCTTCGCGCGCGACCTGTGATCGGATTTCCGATGGCCACCCCAGCCTGAGCTATTGGTGGCCGGAGGTGCGGCGGGCCTACCGTCGAAGGCACGGCGATCCGGGGTTCTCTTCGCCGTTCCCTTCACGAACCGCACTCCTTCACGAAATCGGAGTTCCCTTGCGCATCAAGCAAATCGGCGCCGTGCTGGCCACGGCCGCCGTCTTCGCCCTGCCCGCCACCCCCGCGGACGCGGCGTCGAGGATCATCCCCCTCGACCTCGCCGCCGGGCAGCAGCCGGAGAACATCGCCCTGGAGCCCGACGGCTCCGCCGACCTCACCTTCGCCTACACCGGCGAAATCGGCCGCGTCACGCCCGGCGGGCAGGTCCGGATCATTGCCCGCATCCCGGTACCGGACGACGGCGACGTCCCGGTGGTCCACCGGAAACTGTTCCTCGGCGGCATCGTCCGCGCACCCGGCGGCGACCTGTACGTCGCCGTCTCGACCGGCACCGCGGCGACCGGCCTCTACCGGGTCCGGCCCGGCGCCGCGCCGGTCCGGGTGGCCGCGCTGCCGCCGTCCGGGTTCCAGAACGGCGTCGCGCGCGACCCGGCCACCGGCGACCTCTTCGTCGCCGATTCCTTCGGCTCCACGGTGTGGCGGGTCTCGCCACGCGGGCACGTCTCCGCCTTCGCGACCGGCGAGCTGCTCGCTCCGGTGAGCGGCTTCGGCGCCAACGGGATCAAGGTCCACGCCGGCGCGGTCTGGGTGTCCAATTTGGACCGCGGCACGCTGGTGCGGTTCCCGCTCACCGGCGGTTCCGGGCAGGTCGTCGCGACAGGCCTGGGGCCGGTCGACGACTTCGCCTTCCACGACGGCGCGGTCGTCGCCGCGATCAACCAGGAGAACCGGGTGGTCACGGTCGGCCGCGACGGGGTGAAGACGATTCTGTCCACTTCGGACGGTCTGGCCAACCCGACCGCCGTCGCCGTCCGCGGCGACACGGCGTACGTCACGGACGGCGCCTACTTCGGCGGGTCGCCGAACCTCCTCCGGGCGACACTCGCGGCCGTTCCCGCAATGTGCATCATGCAGAAAGCAATCTAGAAACAGGTCAGTGAAGATTCAAATGCCTGCCGACGCCCGGCACGTGCATTCGCACGCGAGCTGTGCACGTTCGATGTCAAGATCTTCGGCACACCGGGGAAATGGTTGCTGTGCGCCAAATTCGCCGGTATGTTTGCGCCGTCCCCGGAAACCGGTATCGGTCGCGGGGGTTCGCGCTGCTCGGCCGCGGTGGGGAGGCCGTCACCCGGGATAGCGCTTTCCGGTGGTCCGGGTCACCGCCGGGGAGCAGGAGGGAAGCGGTGCCTTGGCGTACTCGGGGACGGTCATGGACGACCGGGTGACCGAGCCGTACCTGGTCGGGCAGGAAGCCATCGCGGGCGAGCTGCTGCGCGGCAAGTGGTGCGTCTACCTGCACGAATGGCTCGGTGACGAGCACGACCTCGCCACCTGGCGCGAGGAGGTGGCCACGCACGCGGCGGAGTCCGGCGTCGAGGTCTGCTTCATGGACATCCCGCGCAAGGACATGACGCTCGTGGCCAACGTGCACGCGCTGCCGAGCTTCGAGCAGGTGACGCAGTCGGTGGCGGCGCTGGAGCACCACCGGAGCACGGTCGCGGCCGACCGGCGGCGCGGCCACCGGTCAGCCCGCTGACACGAGCGCGAGCTGTTGGGGACAACCCTGGACGCTTCCACCCACGGCTGAGCGAAACTGTCGGTGCCCTCCGCTAGCGTGGAAACGGGGGCTGCTTGGATCTTGACCTCGACCTTGCTTCAGCTTTTACCGTCGCCACCATGACTGCTCCTCCCATCCCGCGCACCGTCTGGATCGCCTCCGGCGTCATGGCGCTCGGCGGCTTCCTGGGCAACATGGACGGCTCGATCGTCGCGGTCGGGCTGGAGTCGATGAGGCTGCGCCTGGGGGTCAGCCTCATCGAATCCAGTGGGTGGCGACAGCGTTCCTGCTCGGCCTCTCCGCCGCGCTCCCGCTGACCCCGTGGCTCGTGCGGAAGCTCGGCGCCGGACGGCTGTGGCTTTGGGCGCTGGCCGCGTTCCTGCTGACGTCCGTGGCTTGCGCGCTCGCCCCGGACGCCGGCACCCTGATCGCCTTCCGCGCACTCCAAGGCATGACCACCGGCGTCATGGTCACCGCCGGGCAGACGGTGATCGGGCTCGCCGTCGGGCCGGAGCGGCTCGGCCGCACCATGGGCACGCTGGGCCTGGTCGTCGGGCTGGCGCCGGTCGTCGGGCCGAGCGTCGGCGGGTTGCTGCTCGCGCACTTCTCGTGGCCGGTGCTGTTCTGGCTCAACCTGCCCATCGGGCTGGTCGCGTTCGGCCTCGCACTGCGGTACGTGCCGCGCGGCGACCGCGGGCAGCCGCCGCCGGTGGACTGGCCGGGGCTGCTGCTCGTCTCGCTCGGCCTGCCGCTGCTGGTCTACACGCTCACCGAACTCGACGCCGTGCTGGCGGCCGTCGGCGCGCTCGCGCTCGCGTTGTTCGTCTGGCGATCGTTGCGCGTCCAGCACCCGGTGCTGGACCTGCGGCTGGCCGCCCGGCCCGTCATGGGCTCGGCGCTGGCGTCCGTCCTGCTGGCCGGCGCCGGGATGTTCGGCGCGGTCCTGCTGCTGCCCCTGTGGTTCCAGGTCCGGCTCGGTGCCGGGCCGGCCGAGGCCGGTGTCCTGCTCGCGCCGATGGGCCTGGCCACGACGGTGTTCGTGCTGGTGGCGGGGCGGCTGGCGGACCGCTACGGCGGCGGCACCGTCGCGCTCACCGGGGCGCTGGTGGTGCTGGCGAGCACCGTCCCGATGCCGTGGCTCGGCCCGGACACCCCGCTGTGGCTGATCCAGGCGCTGCTCGTGGTCCGCGGCGCGGGACTGGGGCTGTCGATCCTGCCCGCGTCGACGGCGGCGTACGCGTCGGTCGAGGCAGGCGAACTCGGGCACGCGACCGCGTTGGTCAACATCGTCATGCGCGTGGGCGGCGCGGCCGGCGGCGCGTTGTGCGTGATCGTGCTGTCCCGCGGCCTCACCACCGGCCCGGCGACCGGGTTCGGCTGGGCGTTCGGGGTGCTGGGAGTCATCTGCGTGCTCGGCGCGGTGGCCGCCGACCGGCTCCGGCGCGCCGAGCGATCGTCCACAATGGACGCTGCGAGGTGATTCACCAGGGAACCTGGCGCGATCACCGGTTTGGTGATTTCCTGGAGCCGGTCAACCACGGTCGGTAAGGGGAAGGGCTGACGATGGCGGGGGTAGCGAAGCGGCTGGTGACGGCCGCGGCGGCGGCAGCGGTACTGGCGAGCTTGCTGGCGGCGACGCCCGCGTCGGCCGCCCCGTCGATCGACTGGCGGCCGTGCGCGGACGCGCCGGAGGTGGAATGCGGCGCGGTGACCGTGCCGATCGACTGGGCGCACCCGGACCGGGGCACGGCGAACATCGCGCTCGCCCGGCGGAAAGCGACGGACCCGCAGGCGCGCATCGGGTCGGTCCTGATGGACCCGGGCGGCCCCGGCGGACCCGGCGCCGGCCAGGTCAAGGGCGGCTGGTCGCTTTCGCCGGAGATCACCAAGCGCTTCGACACCGTCGGCTTCGACCCGCGCGGCGTCGGCGACAGCACGCAGATCAAGTGCGGGCTCCACGAGGTCATCGCCGACCACCCGGAGGTTCCGCGCAACCAGGCCGAATTCGATCAACTCGCGGCGTACAACCGCACCCTCGGCGAAAGCTGCAACCGGCTTTCCGGGCCGTTGGGGCAGTTCGGTGACACCGTGAGCGTAGCGCGGGACATGGACGCCATCCGCGCCGCGCTCGGCGAGAAGAAGCTGACGTACTACGGGGTTTCGTACGGCACGCTGATGGGCCAGCAGTACGCCGAGCTGTTCCCGGACAAGGTCCGCGCCCTCGTGCTGGACAGCAACATGGACCACTCGCAGTTCACCGCGTTCGAGTTCCTGAACAGCGAAACGCAGTCGGTGCAGGCGGAGTTCGCCGAGTTCGTGGCGTGGTGCGGCCGGACACCGGGCTGCGCGCTGCACGGCCGGGACGTCTCGAAGCTGACGCGCGACCTGCAGGACAAGGCCGCGCGCGGAGAGCTGAAGGACCCGCAGAGCGGCGAGGTCGTCACGCCGTTGTCGCTGGCGTCGATCTTCCAGGGTTCCTTCTACGGCCCGAGCTGGGATCGGCTCGCGACGGTCCTCAAGTCGTTCGCGGACGGCACCCCGCCCGCCGCGTCGGCGCAGCTGAGGGAGGAAATCCCGGTCAACACCGTGTTCCAGAGCGTGTTCTGCGACGACTGGAAGCTGCCGGTGCACAGCTACGCCGAGCTCGAGGCCTACCGCCGGACGGCCGCGGCCTTCGCCCCGGACGTCAAGGTCAACTCCCTGGGCTGGCAGGCGGTCACCGGGTGCATCGGCTGGCCGAACAAGGCGAGCAACCCGCAGCACCCGCTGCAGGTGCACGGCGCGCCGCCGCTGCTGATGCTGAGCAGCAAGCACGACCCGGCGACGCCGTACGCGTGGTCGCAGGCCGCGGCCCGGCAAAGCGGCAGCACGCTGCTCACCTACGACGGCTGGGGCCACGGCGCGTACTCCAAGAACAGCCAGTGCGTGATCAAGGCGACCGACGACTACCTGATCAGCGGAAAGCTCCCGCCGCGTGGCACGCACTGCGCGGCGGTCGAACCGGGGACGCCCGAAGCGCGGATGGCCGGGCCGAAACCGCCGGCGACGATCGGCTTCTGACGCTTCCGTCGCGTGGCCGGAACGAGGACAATCGTTCCGGCCACGCGACGGAGGGAGCTTTCGATGCTTCGCCGATTTCTCGTCATGGCCGCGGTGGTCATCGCGGCGAGTTCGCTCCTGACCGCACCGGCGCAAGCTTCCGCTCGCCACGGCGGGTATCTCGCGCTCGGCGATTCCGTCGCGTTCGGTTACCGGCCCAACGCGGGCGCGGCTTACCTGAACGCGGCCAACTTCAGCGGCTACGCGGAGAAGTACGCGGCGCTGCGCGGGCTCCGGCTGGCGAACGCGTCTTGTCCCGGCGAGACGACGGGCAGCCTGCTGGTCGTCACCGCACCGAGCAACGGCTGCGAAAACGGCTACCGCTTGGCCTATCCCCTGCACGTTTCGTATGCGGGGGCGCAGATCGACTACGCCGTGCAGTACTTGCGAACGCACCGCGACACCCGGCTCGTGACGCTGACCATCGGCGCGAACGACATGTTCCGGTGCCGTGACACGACGCCGGACCATTGCACGGGCGCCACTTTCGACGCCGCTTTGGCCCAGGTGAGCCGGAATCTCGCGGCGATCCTCTCCGCGGTGCGCGCCCACTACCGCGGCGACGTCGTGCTGGTGTCGTACTACTCGCTCGACTACCGCGACCCGACCCAGGTGACGCAGGTCAAGGCGCTCAACACGGCGCTGACGCAGGTGACCCGCCGCTACCACGGCAAGATCGCGGACGGCTTCACGGCGTTCTTCCTGGCATCCCTGCGCACCGGCGGCGACCCGTGCGCGGCGGGGCTGCTGATCAAGCTGCCGGGCGGCGGCTGCGATGTCCACCCGACCGCGGTCGGCCACCGCGCGCTGACGGCGGCCTTGGCGTTCGCGCGCTGAGTCAGACGGCCTGGACCTCGACCCCGGCGGCTTCGAAGGCTCGCACGGCCTCCGGAGCGGCGTCGGTGTCCGTGACGAGGGCGTGCACCTCCGTAGTCTCACAGATCCGCGCGAAAGCGCGCCGGCCCAGCTTCGAGCCGTCCGCGACGGCGACCACACGCTCGGCGCGTTCCACCATCAGCCGGTTGATGCTCGCCTCGCCCTCGTGGTGGGCGAACGCGCCGGCGTCGGGGTCGAAGGCGTCAACCCCGAGGAACAGCAGGTCGATGGTGAGCTCGCTGAGCACGCGCGTGGCGAGCGGCCCGCTCAGTTCGAACGACTGCGGCCGCGCGACGCCCCCGGTGACGACGATCTTGACGTTCGGCCGCACGGCGAGCTCGTGCGCGATGTTCAGCGCGTTGGTGACGACGGTGATGCCAGGCGCGTCCCCCCTGCCGCCCAGGTCTGACCGGATGGCCAGCGCACGAGCGACGCCGGCGGTGGTGGTCCCGCCGTTGAGGCCGACGACCATCCCCTTCGCGGCCAAGGCAGCGGCGGCGGCGCTGATCCGCTGCTTTTCGGGGACGTGCCGCGCGGTCTTGTAGCGCAGGGGGAGGTCATAGGCGAGATCGTTGGCGACGGCGCCTCCGCGGGTGCGCGTGAGCAGCTGCTGTTCGGCGAGGTGGTCGAGATCCCGCCGGATGGTGGCAGCGGAGACATTCAGCTCCGCGGCGACGTCCTCGACGTCGATCTTTTCCCGCTGCCCCAACATGTCCAGCAGGGTGGTCAACCGTTCGTGCCGGGCCATCGGCGGTACTCCTAGCTTGGGCTCTCGGTCGCCTATCGCGCATCCGGTTGCGCTGTTGGCCGCCGTTTCGAGCAGTATGCTGCATCGGGAGTGATGCTTTGCACGTGGGGCTTGGGTTGTCCCTCGTGTGGCTGGCATCTACTGATACGGCTTCGCCGTCGCGTGGGAAATCGGCGCTTCTTGTACTTGCTTATTGCTCGGTGCCGGAGCGCCGATTCCCCACGCGACGGTGTCCCTGCCGCGGTCTTTGTTCGCACCTGATCGAGTGATGACATGCGTTCGATCTTCGGTAATCTTGTTGTATGGACAGGGAAACGGTGTGGCAAGCGGACGCGGTGGCCTTGGCCGACCGCATCTCCGCCCTGCTCACTGTTGTGCGGTCTGCCGAGGTGGACAAACGCCGAAAACCCCGGCGCAACAACCTCCACCAACCACTCCCATTCGCAGCATGAACAAACGGGAAAGGCCCGCAGTTAACCGGCTACGGGCCTACACCCACGCCCAACATCGACTCGCGCCGGACAGCCGGTCCCGGCTGGCGATCTCCGCCGTCAAGAAGGTCCCGTGCCGGCTATGCGCAACAACTGTCACGGAGTGCAGGCACGAAAAAGGCCACCCTCGACGAGGGTGGCCCGCGGGAACGAATCAGCGCTGCTTGATCAGACAACGACCCCACTCAAAGCGGCGGGACTACCGAGGCTTGCGCCGCCAAAGGCCGGTGACCACGGCCAGCGCTCGGGACCGAGGCGTCCGGGCCACCGCCGGCTCCGGGCCGACCCTGCGGCGCATCCGGTAGGCGAGCTCGAGCACCTCGAGGTCCTCGGGCCGGCGTCTGCCGTGGACGTCCGGCCGGAGCATCAGCTCCCCCACCGTGACGGGCTTGCCACTGGCACGGTGGGCCGTGCGCGCCATCGGGAACCTCCGCTGGATTGGGTCGATCAGGACCTGATGGCTGGTGATTCTATGAATTTGATTCGGGTTCGTCACCTTACTGGCCAGTTCTGTCCGGCGTGTTCGCCGAACCCGTCCACCAGGACGCTAGCCTCGGCGCATGATCACTGTGGGGAGGCTCGGCGCGGAAGACCGTCCGGCCTGGGAAAACCTGTTCGCCGGCTACAACACGTTCTACGGCCGGACGCTCGCGCCCGAGCTGGTGGACCGCGCCTGGCGTGAGTTCGGAACCGGCGAACGGATGCACGCGCTCGGTGCGCGGCTCGACGGCGAACTCGTCGGCATCGTCCACTTCTTCACGCACGTCAGCACGACGTCCGCCGACGTCTGCTACCTGCAGGACCTGTTCACCGATGACAAGGCGCGCGGGCGCGGGGTCGGCCGCACACTGATCGAAGCCGTCGCCGACTGGGCGCGCGAGCGGGGGTGCGTCCGCGTCTACTGGCACACGCACACCTCGAACACCACCGCCCGGCGCCTCTACGACCAGGTCGCCCTCGACAAGGGGTTCATGCAGTACCAGATCCCGCTCGGCTCCTGACGTCACCGGCGGTGACGGCCACCGCCGCCGCAGTCGTGGTGGCGGCCGCCGTCGTGGCCGGCACTCCACCCCCGCCACCACAGCGAGGAGTCCGGGATTTCGTGCCGCACCGGAGCCACCTGCTTCGGCGAGCCCTGCGGCTTCGCCTGCTTCAGCGGTTTCACCGGCAGTTTCGCCTTGCCGATGATCTTGACCGCCTTCGCGAGGTTTCCGCGGCGAGCGGGCGATACTCCGGAATTCGATTTCGACTCGGCGACCGCCGGGACGATTCCGCCCGGATCGACGGGCGGTGCCACGGATTCCGGAGCCGGCTTCGCGGGCGGGATCACGACGTCCGCGGGGAACGGCACCAGCGGGACCGTCGCGGGTTCCAGGTCGACCTGCGGCCACGTCGCGCCCGCGCTCCGCTCGACCGGCATCGACACCGCCGTCGCGACTCCGCCGGTCAGCGCGAGCGCACCGGCGACGACGGAGAACACCCGAATCCGGGCCAGGGATCCCAGAGCCGGCGACTTCTCCCGGTGCCGCGCTCGGCTGTTCGCCACGCGCTGACGGTCGTGCGCCTCGGCGGACCGGACCAGCAGCTCGGCCACGGTGACCGCCTCACTGCGCGGAGCCCTGCGTGCCATCAAACCCTCCACCTGGGCCGTCCGGGCGCGGGCACTGCGTCCGGACGGCCGATCATAGGAATGGTTCAGGGTTCTGTAAAGGCTCGCTCACCCAGAGTTTCAGCCGAGCCGGCCGCCCCCGTCCACGTGCAGCACACTGCCCGTGACGAACGGGTTCGCCAGCGTCTGCAGGGTCGCCGCCGCGACGTCCGCGGTGCTGCCCACCCGCCGCGCCGGGGTCGCTTCCGCGGTCCGGCGGAAGAAATCTTCTTTTCCGGCGCCGAGGCGGTCCCACGCGCCGGAGTCGACGATCCCTGGCGAGATCGCGGTGACGCGGATCGGCGCGAGGTCGACCGCGAGCGCCTCCGCGAGGAACGCGACCGCGCCGTTCGTCGTGGCCATGACCGTGCGCTCCGGGGCCGGCCGCCACGCCGCGACCCCGGAGAACAAGGCGATGGCGCCGCCGTCGCGGAACCGCGGGGCGAAGTGCTTGGCCAGCATGAGCGGCCCGATCACCTTGGCGTCGAACGCCCTCGTGACCGCGTCCCGCGCCAAGCCCGCGACCGGTCCGTTCGCCGGCGCTCCGGCGAGCGAGACCAGGTAGTCGAGTTCGCCCACTTCGTCCGCAAGCGCTTTCAGCGACGATTCGTCCCCGAGATCCGCGAACGCGGCGCGAATTCCGGGAACGCCGATCCGCGCCGGATCCCGCCCGGCCAAGGTGACTTCGGCGCCGGCCGCGTGCGCGTCCGCCGCGATCCGGCGCGCGATCCCCGATCCGCCGCCGACGACGACCAGCCGCTTTCCTTCGAACGACATTTCCGTGCTCCTTCCGTCTCGCACACCGGAGTCAGCGCCCGACGCCGCCGGAACAATCCCTTCACGATCCCGATGTTTTCGATGCCTGCGATAGAGTTAGCGAATGCCTACGCTGCGCGCGCTCGAGTGCCTGGTCGCGGTGCTGGACGCCGGGTCGATCACCGAGGCGGCCGCCCGGCTGCACCTCTCGCAGCCCGCGCTGTCGCACCAGATCGCCGCGCTCGAACGGGAACTGGGCACGCCGGTGCTCGAACGGCTCCCGCGCGGGGTCCGGCCGACCGCCACCGGGCGGGCGGTCCTGGCCGACGCGCGGGCCGCGCTGGCCGCCGCCGAGCGCGTGGTCCGGGCCGGTCGCGCGGTTGCCGCCGGCGGCGAGGGCACGCTGCGGATCGCGTGCGCGGAGAGCATGACCGCCGGGCTGCTCGCCCCCGTGCTGCGGAAGTGGCACCGGCACCGCCCGGGCGTGCTGATCACGCTCACCGAGACGACGAGCGCGGACGCGCTGGTGGCGGCCCTCGACGCGGGCGAGGCCGACGTCGCGGTCGGGCCGCGGCCGAGCCACTGGAGCGGGCCGGCGGACCTGGTGGGGCGCGAAGAGATCGTCGTCGCGCTGGCCGCCGACCACCCGCTCGCCACCCGGGCGGCGGTACCGATGGCCGACCTGGCCGGGGTGCCGGTGGTGCACTACCACCCGGACAACGGCCTCGGAGCTTGGCTCGACGAGCAAGCCGCACAGCGCGCTACCGTGCTCGGCGCGGTGATGCGGACGAAGCAGGCGGCGACGGCGGCGCAGCTCGCGGCGGCCGGGCTGGGTGTCGCGCTGGTCCCGACGACGGCGCTGACCCGCACGTTCGCGGGTGCGCTGCGGCGGCTGAAGCCCGCTCTGCACCGCGATGTCGTCACGTTCACCGCGACGCCGTCGGATTCGCTCGTCCGGCGGTTTTCTTCGGACGTGACGCACCGCGGGATCGCCGTACCCGGTGCCCTGCTGGACGAACTGTCCTCAGCGACCCGTTAAGTCCTGGTGAATGTGACAGATTCCCTACGAAGGTTTTGTGCCATCAGGACGAACTTCTCTTCGCGGCCCCGATTTCGCTGTGCCATTCGCCAAAGTTCGCTTCCATCGGATAGCTTGCTCCTACCGGTCAGTACCGGTGGGTGGGGCCGATCGGGTGAGGCGATCAGCGAAGATCGAGGGAAGCGGGGACGACCATGCCGAAGCACCGGCCACGTCGCAAGAGCACACGCGGCGTCCGCCGCACCGCGGCCGCGCTCGCCGGCGGCGCGCTCGTCGTGCTGCCCACGCTGACCACCGGCCTGCCCACGCCGGTCGTCATCGCCGGTGCCGGGGAGACCCTGCCCGACCAGGCCGCTCCGCTGCAGCAGCCGAACATCGTCATGCCCCCCATCGCCGTCGACGGCAGCCTCCCGCAGCCGCCGGTGCCGATGCCGCTGGTCGTGCCGGGCGGGCACGCCGGCTCGGCGGGCATCTCCGGACCGCTCGGCATCCCGGCCAGCATGCTCAAGGCGTACAAGAACGCCGCCGACATCCTCGCCCGGGAACAGCCGAACTGCCACCTCGACTGGGCGCTGATCGCGAGCATCGGCCGGATCGAGTCGAACCACGCGCGCGGCGGGTATGTCAACGCCGCCGGCGACACCCTCGAGCCCATCCTCGGCCCGGTGCTCAACGGCGCCGGCGCGTTCGCCGCGATCCCCGACACCGACGGCGGCAAGTACGACGGCGACGCCGTCTGGGACCGCGCGGTCGGCCCGACGCAGTTCATCCCGGCCACGTGGAAGGGCTACGCCTCCGACGGCAACGGCGACGGCGTCTCGAACCCGAACAACATCTACGACGAGGCCCTGGCGACCGGGCGCTACCTGTGCTCCGGCGGGCTCGACCTCTCGACCGACGCTGGCCAGCGGATCGCCGTACGCCGCTACAACAACTCGCAGTCCTATGTGGACACTGTGATGGCGTGGGCCGCGGCCTACCGCGGCGGGGTCGCCCAGCTGCCCGACAGCGAGGTGCCGATCGGTGCGCCCGACGCTCCGGACGCGGCCGCCGCGGGTGGCCCGGTCGGTGCACCCGCCCCGCCCGCGCCGCCGGTGGCCGCCCAGCCGCCGGGCTCGCTGCCGGGCACGGTGACGTCGCCGACCAGCACGTCGCCGTCGTCGTCCACCCCGGCGACGACGCCGGGAACGCCGAGCACGGACCCGACGACCACTCCGCCGTCGTCCACGACGCCGCCGCCGGAGACCACGAGCACCACGCCGACGACCAGCACCACGGCGCCGGCGAGCACGCCGGCCGACTCGGCGAACACGCCCACCGAAACCACCACGACCAGCCCGACGACGTGAGCCCGGCGGAGCCGTTCCTGGTGCACATCCGCTGCGACACCGACGGTTACACCCACGCCGTGACCGAGGACGAGTTCGCGGCGGGCCGGCACGACGGGCGGTTCCGCGCGGTGTGCGGGCACGTGGTGCTCGCGGCGCCGATGATCGAGGCACCCGGCCGGTTCGACCCCGTGTGCCGGGACGTCCTGCGCGACGCTCCCGCCGAGCCCTCGGTGCCGCGGCAGGAACGCCGCCGGTCGAGGTGGCGCGTCCGCCGCTAGCCGACCAGTGCTTGGATGCCGTCGAGCATGCGGTTGAGGCCGAACTCGTAAGCCGTGTCGCCCTGGGCTTTCGCGCTCTCGTCGAAGCCGCCGCCGAGCCAGACGCGGTTCATCGCCGGGTGCGCGTCGACCACGAAGTAGTTCTCCCAGAACGACGACCGCTGGTGCCACCACGCCTCGGTCGACTGCCCGGTGCTGCGCTCGAGGCGGGTGTTCTCCGCGCCGAGCGCCGCGTTCGCGTCGACGTACGTGCCGATCCCGTTGGCCGCCGCCACGGCCTCCCGCGGCGGCAGGCCCAGCTCGTCCATGATGGACAGCAGGTACTCCTGCCCGGCCAGCTGACCGGGCCCGAGCGGCGGCCGGACCCGCGAAACCTCGCACAGCCACGGATGTGTCCGGTACGCCGCGCGCGTCCGCTCGGCGTAGAGCGCCACCTGCTCACGCCAGTCCGCCGGGCGCGGCTCGCCCGGCCCGGGCAGGCGCCGCTCGACGAGCACGTCGTCGACCATCAGGTCGACCAGCTCGGCCTTGCCGGGCACGTAGGTGTAGAGCGTCATCGTGCCGGCGCCGAGCTCCTTGGCGACGCGGTGCATCGACGCGGCGGACAGCCCGTCGGCGTCCGCGACCGCGATCGCGGCGGCGACGATCCGCTCGACCGTCAGCGTCGGGCGGCGGCCCCGGGTCGGCTCGGTGGCACCACCGCGGGCGCGCCAGAGCAGCGCGAGCGTCGGGTCCACCTCTTCGGCGCCAGTGCGTTCGGCGGTCATGCGCTCCCCTCGCTCCTCCGGCGCGATCCTACCCGGGCCGGGCGTCCGACCTGGCATTCTGGAGGTATGACCGGACGCAAACCACCCAAGGTCTCCTTCCGCTGGTGGGTCGACCGGCAGATCGGCGAGGCCCGCGAACGCGGCGAGTTCGACGACCTCCCCGGCACCGGCAAGCCGCTGCCGAAGCCCACCGGCAACGACGCCGCGACCGACTGGGTGCTGCGGCAGGTCCGGGCCGGCGGCCACGACACGAAGGCGCTGCTGCCCCCGGCCCTCGCCCTCAAGCGCGAAGTCCAGGACCTGCCGGAGCGGCTCGCCGGCGAGCGGGCCGAAGAGCGGGTGCGGGAGGTCGTGGCGGACCTCAACGAGCGGATCCGCCAGGCCTACCTCAACCACCACACCGGCCCGCCGCTCACCGTCGCGCTGGTGGACGTCGAGGAAGCCGTCGAAAGCTGGCGACGCTCACGAGCCGCGTCGTAGCAACGCTCGTTCGGCCGCCGTCCACGCCGTCGTCGTGAGCAGGTAGATCCCGGCCGCCTGCGGCACGACCAGCGTCGCGAGCACCGTGCCGTAGGGCAGCAACCGGAGCAGCCTGCCGCCCGGGACCTGCGCGGCCGCGTCGCGGTGGCGGTCCTGCCAGCGCACCGAGAACCACGCGACGACCGCCAGCCCGGCCGCGACCACGAACACGAGCGGGCTGCCGGCCAGGCCGTGCGCGCCCAGCGGCGTCCCGAACAGCGTCGCGCCGAGCAGCGAGTTGGGCTCGCCGCCGACCGTGGGCGTCGTGAAGAGCCGGTACATGACCATGAAGAACGGCAGCTGCAGCAGCATCGGCAGGCAGCCGGTGAACAGCGAGGCCCCGGACTCCTGCTGCAGCTTCGTCATCTCCGCCGCCAGCCGGTCGCGGTCACGGCCGTGCTTGGCCCGCAGCTCCTGGATCTCCGGCATCAGGGCGGCTCGGGCGCGCTCGCCGCGGGCCGCCGAGCGGGCGAGGGGGTGCAGCAGCAGCCGCACGCCGAGGGTGAACAGGACGATGGCCAGCGCGGTCGAGAGCGGGCCGGTGAGCGCGTGGATCAGGTGGTACGCGCCCGCCACGGGCACGTCGAGGAAGCCGAACATGGGCAGCACTCCGCAAGAGTGGAAGGGGTGGGGGTGAGCGGAATGGCTGCGCTTCGGAAGTGGTTCCTACGCAGCCGTGCTGCGGGAAGCGGGTGCTCGCGGCCTGCTGCGCCCCGGGGCGCCGGGGTCGCGCAGGCGGATCGACTCGGCGCGCCGGGCCCGGCGGCGCAAGGCGGCGACGCGGCCGCGCACCGGCACCGACCACAGGGCGACCTCGCACCCGTGCGTGCTGCCGACCAGCAGCACGACCAGGAGGCTCGCGGCGGCGAGAGAGGCGAAGGCGACCAGGGCCGTCGGGCTGGTCACGACGGGGAACGCCAGTTCCAGCAGCGTGTTCACCGCGGTCGCCCCCTTCCTCTTCGTGACCCCAGGGTAGCGGAATCGGGACCCCTGCCGTCCCGAGCTAACAGCCCGATGGGCTGTAACCTGGTTCGATGAGAGGCCAATTCGTCGTCGTGCCGATCCTGGCGCTGCTCCTGCTGTTCACCGTTCCCTGGTGGACGCTCGTCCTCGCGCCGGACTGGGGCACGACGGCCACGATCGCCGGCACCGCGGTGTTCGCGCTGGGCCTGGTGACCATGCCGGTCGCCATGGTCCGCGGCCACGGGCGGCGCCAGCGCGACGGCGGCGCGCGCCTCGGTGACTCGCTGCTGGCCGTGATCTGGGTGCTGTTCAGCTGGTCCGTGCTGAGCCTGGTGCTGCGCGCCGCACTGTTCGGCGTCGACGACCCGGCGCGGTCGCGGATCGTCGCGGGCGTGACCTTCGTGGTGGCGGCCGGCCTGCTCGTGCACGGCAACCGCGTCGCCATGCGGGTGCCGCCGGTGAAGGCGACCGACGTCGTCATCCCGCGGCTCGGCCCGGGCCTCGACGGCTTGCGCGTCGCCGTGCTGACCGACACCCACTACGGGCCGATCGACCGGACGAAGTGGTCGGAGCAGGTCGTCGCGGCGGTCAACGCCCTCGAAGCGGACGTCGTCTGCCACGCCGGCGACCTCGCCGACGGCGCGGTGGCCAAGCGCCGCAAGCAGGTCGACCCGCTCGGCGGCGTCCAGGCCGCGCTCGGCCGGTTCTACATCACCGGCAACCACGAGTACTTCGGCGAGGCCCAGGCGTGGCTCGACCACATGGAAGGGCTCGGCTGGGACACGCTGCACAACCGCTCGACGCTCCTGGAGCGCGACGGCGACCGCATCCTGTTCGCCGGCATCGACGACCCGACCGGAGCGGCGTCCGGCCTGCCCGGCCACGGTCCCGACCTGGCCGCCGCCTTGGCCGACCGGCCCGCCGACGTCCCGGTGGTGTTGCTCGCGCACCAGCCGAAGCAGGTGCGCGAGGCGCGTGAAGCCGACGTCGACCTGCAGATCTCCGGGCACACGCACGGTGGGCAGATCTGGCCGTTCCACCTCCTGGTGCGGCTCGACCAGCCGACGCTGTCGGGCCTGACCCGGCATGGCCCGACCCAGCTGTACAACAGCCGGGGCACCGGGTTCTGGGGACCGCCGTTCCGGGTCTTCGCGCCCAGCGAGATCACGCTCCTCACCCTGCGCTCCGCCTGACCCCAGCGCCCCAAGGCCACAGTGGGGCGATCATTCCCTACCGACAATTTTTTTTGTCTTGACACTTTCGATCGTCGGGTGTCAGGCTGTCCGCCATGACCACCACCGCGATCCGCCACCGGTCCCTCGTTCCTTCGACCACCACCCGCGGGCTGCTGACCTGCGGCGTCCTCGCCGGGCCCGTCTACGTCCTCACCGGCGTCGGCCAAGGCCTGACCCGTGCTGGCTTCGACTTCACGCGCCACCCCGCGAGCGTCCTTTCCAACGGCTCGCTCGGCTTTCTCCAGATCACGAATTTCCTGGTCACCGGCCTGCTGACGATTGCGGCCGCGGCCGGGATCCGGCGCGTCCTGCCCGGCCGGTGGGGGCCGAGACTGCTGACCGTTTACGGCGTGAGCCTGCTCTGCGCGGGCGTCTTCCGCGCCGACCCGCAGGACGGCTTCCCGGCCGGCACCCCCGCCGGTCCGCCGGCGGCGATCAGCTGGCACGGCGCGCTGCACTTCGTCGCCGGCGGTATCGGCTTCGCCGCTCTGGTCGCGGCCTGCTTCGCGATCGGCTCGCACCTCACGCCCGCGCGGGCGTGGTACTCGCGGCTCAGCGGGTTGCTGTTCCTCGCGGGCTTCGCGGGCGTAGCGTCCGGCTCGGCGAGCCCGGCCGTCATCCTCGGTTTCTGGGCGGCCGTGGCGATCGCCTGGATCTGGCTCGCCACCACGTCCGTCCACCTGATGCCGCGAGGAGAGTCCCGATGAGCACCACGGTTTCAGCCGCCGACGGCACGAAGATCGCCTACACCCGAGCCGGCTCCGGCCCCGCGCTCGTCCTCGTCGACGGCGCGATGTGCTACCGCGGCTCGTCCCCGAACGACGCGCTCGCGAAGGAGCTGGCCACGCGCTTCACCGTGTACACCTACGACCGCCGCGGCCGGGGCGAGAGCACCGACACCGGGCCGTACGCGGCCGAGCGCGAGGTCGAGGACATCGCCGCACTGGTCAAGGAAGCGGGCGGGGAGGCGTTCCTGTTCGGCATCTCGTCGGGCGCGGCGCTGGCGCTCGAAGCGGCGCGCACTCTCCCGGTGACCAAGCTGGCGCTGTACGAGCCCCCGTTCGTCGTCGACGGCACCCGTCCCCGCGTCCCGGCCGACTACGCGGCCCGCCTCGGCTCGACGTTGGCCGCGGGGAAGCGCGGCACGGCGGTGAAGATGTTCATGACCGAAGGCGTCGGCCTCAGCGGCGCGATGGTGGCGATGATGCGGATCATGCCGTTCTGGTCGAAGCTCAAGCGCGTGGCCCACACGATCCCGTACGACACGGCTCTCGTCGTCGAACACCAGGCGGGGTCGCCGCTGCCGGCGGCGTGGCCGGAGGTGAAGGTCCCCACGCTGGTCGTGGACGGCGGCCGCAGCCCGGCCTGGATGCGCAACGGCGTGTCGTCGCTGGCGAAGGTGCTGCCATCGGCGGAGTACCGGACGCTGCCGGGCCAGACGCACATCGTGAAGGCCCCGGCGCTGGCCCCGGTCCTGGCGGAGTTCTACCTGAGCTAGGCGGCGACCGTCCGGCACCGGACGGGAAAGGGCGTGATCGGAGGGATCGGGCTCGCCGGCCGCACCGGGCACGTTCCAAGAGTTCTGCCGCGCTTCGGCGAGGTCATCCGCCGGCTCCCGCACCGGAAGCCGCCATGTACGCCGTTCAGGCTCGTCACAACTCCCTTGCCTGAACGATCACCGACCGGGCAGGGTGCAGGCGTGCCCACCCGCGCCCTGGTCTTCGACTTCGACGGCACCCTCGCCGACACCGAATCCGCCGTCCTGCAGTCGTGGCGGGACGTCTTCCGCGAGCACGGCGTCGAGCTGCCGATGGAAGCCTGGTACGCCGTCATCGGCACGCAGCACACCACCGCCGCCATGTTCGCCCTGCTCGGCGAGCACGTCCCCGGCATCGATCCGGAGGCGCTGCGGCCCGTCACCCGGGCCCGCGTGCTGAAACTCCTCGAAAAGCTCGGCCCGCGCGAAGGCGTCCGAAGCTACCTGGAGACCGCAAAAGACCACGGCCTCAAGCTGGCCGTCGCCTCCAGCTCGTCCGGGGCCTGGGTGAACCCGCACCTCGAACGGCTGGACATCGCGCGCTACTTCGACGCCGTCCTCACCGGCGACCTGCACCGCGCCAAGCCCGACCCGGACCTCTACCTCGCAGCGCTCGACGCCCTCGGGGTCGAAGCGGCCGAGACGATCGCCTTCGAGGACACGCCCCACGGCGTCACCTCCGCCAAAGCCGCCGGGCTGACCTGCGTCGCCGTGCCGAACGCCATCACCGAGAGCCTCGACTTCGGCCAGGCCGACGTCGTGCTGCCGTCGTTCACCGCCAAGCCCCTGGAAGCCCTCCTCAGCCGCTGACCAGCGCCTGCAGCCGGTCCAGGAACGGCAGCTGGCCCTTCACGAGCTTCTCGCGCGCGACGTCGAGCGGGAACCACTCGACCCGGTCCACCTCGGGGAACTCCTGCTGACGACCCGAGCGCGGCGGCCACTCCATGGAGAACGTCCCGGGCACCACCTCGGCCGGGTCGAGGTCGGCTTCGACCGCCCACGCCGTGACGACCTTGCCACCCGACTGCTTCACCTCACCGAGCGGCACGTACTCACCGGAGGGCGCGGGCAGGCCCAGCTCCTCCTCGAACTCGCGCCGGGCCGCGTGCTCCGGCGGCTCGTCCGGGTACAGCTCGCCCTTCGGCAGCGACCACGCCGCCGCGTCCTTCTTCGCCCAGAACGGCCCGCCCATGTGCCCGAGCAGCACTTCGACGTCTTCGCCCCGCCCGCGGTGGAGCAGGAGCCCGGCACTGCGTTTGCCCGCCATCGACACAGTCTCCCGAAACTCGCCGAAAAAGATTTCGCGGGGCTGTCGATCCGGGGAGAACCCACTCGACGCGTAAGCAGAAGGCAAGGAAGAACCGAGGGAAGGAACCCCGATGACCACCACGATCACCCCCCAGACCCAGACCGCCGCCACCCGCACCGAGGCCAAGAACCCGGTCACCGGCATCGTCGTCGGCGCCTCGCGGATCGTGATCTCGTTCCTGTTCGGCTTCCACGGCCTGCAGGGATTCGGCTTCTTCGGTGGCATCGACGGCCAAGGCGGCGGCGTCCCGTTCGGCTCGTTCCCCGGCTGGTGGGGCAGTGTCCTCGAGCTCGCCGGCGCGCTGCTGCTCCTCGTCGGGCTCGCCAGCCGGCCGGCCGCGATCCTGTTGTCGGGCGTGATGGCCTACGCGTACTTCACCGTGCACGCCCCGATGGGCCTGCTGCCGCTGCAGAACATGGGCGAGCCGTCCGCCGTCTACGCGTGGGTCTTCCTGCTGTTCGCCGCGATCGGCCCGGGCCGCTTCGCCCTCGACACGCTCCTCAAGCGCCGCCGCTGAGCTCCCCAAAAGCCTCTGAAGGCCACCATCAGGGCACTGGATGCCCTCATGGTGGCCTTCAGAGGCTTTTGCGTGGAGTCAGTAGCCGCCCTGGGCGGCCGCCAGGTCCGACCGCGCCATCACGTGTTCCATCAGGCTGGTCAGCACCTGCTTCGTCGACTCGCGCTCGCGGGCGTCGCACAGCAGCAGCGGGACGTCCATGCCGACGTCGAGCGCCTGCCGGACCTCCTCGGTCCCGTAGCGGTACGCGCCGTCGAAGCAGTTCACGCCGACGACGAACGGCAGGTTGCGGCGCTCGAAGAAGTCGACCGCCGCGAAGCAGCTGTCCAGCCGGCGCGTGTCGGCCAGCACGACGGCGCCGAGCGCGCCCTCCGCCAGCTCGTCCCACATGAACCAGAACCGGTCCTGCCCCGGCGTGCCGAACAGGTACAGGATCAGGTCCGGGTTGATCGTGATGCGGCCGAAGTCGAGCGCGACCGTCGTGGTGGTCTTCTGCTCGATCCCCGAGAGGTCGTCGACGCCCTCGGACGCGGTCGTGATGACCTCTTCGGTCCGCAGCGGCGGCACTTCGCTCACCGAGCCGACCATCGTGGTCTTGCCGACCCCGAACCCGCCGGCGATGAGTACCTTGACCGCGGTCGCGGTCAGGTTCCGCCGGGGGTCAGAGTTTCCGGATGCCATCAAGGACCGCCTGCAATACGTGTCGGTTGGGGGATTCCTGAGCCGGTGCCGCGGTACGGAACAGCACCAGGTTCTGCTCGATGAGGTCACTGAGCATCACCTTGACCACGGGCAGCGGCAGGTCGACCCGCGCGGCCACCTCGGCCACCGAGACCGGCCGCTGGCACAGGGCGATGATGCGCGCGTACTCCGGTTCGAGCATGCCCGCTTCGTGCGCGGTGCGCAGCGCCACCACGAGCGTGATGAGGTCGAGCCCGAGCGTGTCCGACCGCGTGCGGCCGCCCGTGACCGCGTACGACCGGACCAGGGGGCCGGCCTCGTCGTCGAACCAGGCTTCGTGCCGTCCGCTCATGGCGACGTGGGCAGGACGCCGGCACCGGTCCGCGGGGCCGAGGTGAGCACCTGGCCGACGCGCTTAACCATCAGGTTCATCTCGTACGCGACCAGCCCCATGTCCGCGTCTTCGCGGGCCAGCAGGGCGAGGCAGGCACCCCGGCCGGCTGCCGTCACGAACAGGAACGCGTGGTCCATCTCCACCATCGTCTGGCGGACGTTGCCGCCGCCGAAGTGCCGTCCGGTCCCGCGCGCCAGACTCTGGAACGCCGAGGCGACCGCCGAAAGGTGCTCGGCGTCCTCCTCGGAGAGGTTCCCCGACCTGCCGATGAGCAGGCCGTCCGAGGACAGGACCACCGCGCGATCCGCCCCGGCGACCCGCTTGACGAGGTCGTCCAGCAGCCAGTCGAGCTCACTGACGCCTGAGTTGGCCATTACTCGCGCTCTCCGTACCTGTCGTCGTTCTCGGCTGGTTCTTCGTCACGGCCGCGCCGGGTGCCCTGCTGGAAGGCGGACAGCCGGCTGCGGGCGGCCTCCGGCGAATCCAGCCGGACTTCCTCCCGCTCCTGCGTGGCGGGCTTATCTTCCCGCAACTGCGGAACGAGGCTCTGCTGACGTCGCCGTTGCGGCAGCGGCGGACGGCCCGGGGCCTCCGGGCGGCGCGGCTGCTCCGGCCGGCCTTGGGGCATCGCGGGCCGCGGCTCGGACGGCGGCCACACCGGCGGCTGCGCGGCCGGGCGGGCCGGCCGGGACGTCCGCACGGGCGGCACGGGCGGGCGCACCGGGGCGACCGCCGGCTGCGCCTGCGTCGGCTGGCTGACCGGCTCGGACACGGATCCGACGGGGACCGGCGTCGGCACGGACGGCGGCTGGACCGGGGCCGGCGGGGCGGCCGGCGCCGGGGCCGTTTCGGGCTGCGACACCGGCATCGGCGGCTCGGTCCGGTGGCGGGCCGCCGGGCGGCGGACCGGCCGGCGCAGCGGCGCGACCTCGTCGTTCACCGGCTCCGGCTCGACCGGGTTCGGCACGAGCTCCGGCTTCGGCGGGGTGATCGGCTGCTCCGGCTCGGACTCCGCCAAGGGGGCCAGCAGGTCGGTGCGCACCAGCACGATGGCCCGGGTGCCGCCGTAGGCCGACTCCCGCAGGTGCACCTGGATGCCGTGGCGGGCCGCCAGCCGCGCGACCACGAACAGGCCGAGGCGCGGTTCGTCGGACAGCGCCATGATCCCGAAGTCCGGCGGGCTGGAGAGCATCGTGTTGATCTCTTCGGTCTGGTCCGGCTCGAGCCCGAGGCCCTGGTCCTCGACCTCGATCACGACGCCCTTGCCGACCACGTTGCCGCGCACCTCGACCCGCGACTGCGGCGGCGAGAACGACGTCGCGTTGTCGATCAGCTCGGCGAGCAGGTGCACGAGGTCGCCGACGACCGGGCCGCGGATGGCGATCTGCGGCAGCGCGGCCGTCTTGACCCGGGCGAAGTCCTCGGTCTCGGCGGACGCGCCGCGGACCAGCTCGGCCAGCCCGACCGGGTTGCGCCACTGCCGGCCCGGCTGCCCGCCGCCGAGGATGATCAGGTTCTCGGCGTTGCGGCGGGCGCGGGTGGAGAGGTGGTCGAGCTGGAACAGGGTGTCCAGCTGCTCCGGGTCCTCCTGCTTGCGCTCCGCCTGGTCGAGCACCTTGAGCTGCCGATGCACGATGACCTGGCTGCGGTGGGCGATGTTGAGGAACACCGCCTTGGTGCCCTCCTTGATCTTCGCCTCGTCGATGGCGGCCGCGATGGCGGTCTGCTGCGCCTTGTTGAAGGCGTCGGCGACCTGGCCGATCTCGTCGGTGCCGTGGTCGAGGAAGTGCCCGCCCTCTTCGAGGTCGACAGGCTCGCCCGCCTGGACCCGGGCGACCAGCTCGGGCAGCCGGACCTCGGCGGCGTCGAGGGTGTCCTCGCGCAGCCGGTGCAGGCGGCCGATGAGCCGGTTCGACAGCCGGACGGCGACGAACACCACGAAGACCGCGAACAGGACCGCGATCACACCGGCGATCAGGGACTCGGTGAACGTCGAGTCGGCGTCGTTGATCGCGGCCTGGCTGGCGTTCGAGCTCTGCAGGACGAAGATGCCCGACAGGGCGTCGCCGACGAGCCGGGCGCTGGTGCGCCACTGGTCCTGCGGCACCGGCAGCTTGGTCAGGTCACCGCGCAGGAAAGCGGTTTCGACCTGGGTCACCACCTGCCACGGCTGGCTCGCCAGCAGCTGGTCGTACTTCGCCTTGACCTCGGGGATCATCTTCGGCGCCGACGCGTCGAGCTGCGCGTGGTAGGCACCGACCTGGCCGACGTAGGTGCGGAAGTCCTCGTTGCTCAGCCCGCCCGCGGCGAGCCCGGCGGCGGCGAGCGCGTCACTGCGCTGCATCGACTCGGCCGCGGTGAACATCGGGATGGCGGTCAGCCGGTCGAACGCGTTCTGCGCGCCGCGCGCGTTCTGCGCCAGTCCGGCCAAGCCGTCGGTGAACTGGTCGATGATCTTGTTGTAGAAGGTGTAGGCCTGGCTGATCTGGATCTGGCCGCTGTCGACCGCCTGGCGGGTCTGCGGCAGCTGCTGGAAGAGCCCGAAGAACGTGGTGATGTTCTTCTGGACACTCGGCGGGGTGTCGTCGTAGCCCGCGAAGTTGTCCCTCAGGTACTCGATCGTCTTCGCGGCGTTCTGGTCCGTCTTGGGACGGACGGCCGCGAGCACGGCCCGCTGGTTGCCCTGGCCCGCGAGCAGGCTCAGGGTCGCCTGGCGCTCCTGCTGCAGCGCGCCGAAGAACGGGATCGACGGAGCTTCCGAGCCCCGGATCCGGTTCACGTAGTCACGGCCGGTGACCGCGTCGTAGATGAGGTAGCCCGCGAGCGCCACCCCGACGAGCAACAAGGCCACACTGGGGATGAGCGCGATCGTGAGCACGCGCTTCCGAATCGAGGATCCCCGGTTGCGTCGAAGAGAAATCTGCTTCACCTGGGTCCGTTTTCCTTCCGGCAGTACATGGTTTCGGGTCGCCCGAGGCGGTCAACACCCGGATTCCGACCAGCCGGATCAACATCACCGTGGTCTGCTTCGCCCGCGACGACGGTATGCAGCCCTTCAAGGCGCGTCAAGTCCGTGGCGAGAACGTGATCTTGGAACGGTGACCCGTCCACACTTGCTGCCTGCGCTTGGAAAGTCCACCACCGAAAGTCGTGACGTTCGTCCCAGCACTGCTTCCGTTCCGTCAGCGGGATGCAGGCTGTCCGGTGGTGCGATCGACCCAAGCACCGGAGCGAGAGCCGCTACGTACGTGAGCGCCGGACGGTTCGGTGAGAAAGGTCACGGACTCGCCACGAAGACCGGTGCCGGCCACTCCGTCCGGGCTTTGCGGCCGCCCGAAAGCGGAATTGCACGGCATTCACCGCCATCGCCACGGATTCACCGGACAGCGAGCCGGAATTCCCCCCATTCCGTATGCGCAGTGGTTCAACCACTCGCGGTGGCGCCGACGAAAGGCCCGGAACCGGTTCCGCGAGATCAGGCCCGGAACTCGGCGGCGAGGGTGTTCCAGAACTGGAGCTCGTAGCTCTGGAAGAGCCGGGCGCAGAGGTGGGCTTCGCGTTCGTCGAGCCGGCGCGCGTCGAGCCCGGCCTGGACCGCGGCGAGCGCTTGTTCCTCAATTTCCGGAATGTCCGCAGCGAAGAAGTCGAAGAACGCACACGCTTCGTCACCGAAGCCGTAGTGCTCGCGCATGCCGGCGGCGACGTCCGCGCAGTACCGGCCGAACGCGGCGAAGTTCGCGAAGATCCCCGCCGCCGTCGCCGAGGATTCGCCGTTCAGCGCGAGCCACGCGACGTACGCGGGGTACGCCTGGCAGCCCGCGCGCGGGCGTTCCTCGCCGTGGTCCGGACCAGTGGCGTCGATCAACGCGTCGAGCATCCCGTTCGCCTGCTGCTCTCCCGGTGCGAGCCCGCCGAAGAAGGCGCGCGCGTTCGGTTCGTCGGCTCGGGCGGCGAGCGCGTGGAAGCTGCGCCAATCGCTCGACGTGATCCGCTTCTCTTCGGCGGCGAGTGCGGCGAACACCGCGCGCGGTGCGCGGCCCGCGGTGATCAGCGGGACGAGCAGGTTGTCGCCGTCGCGCGGTGCGAGCTTCTTCTGGATCTCGTCGAGCAGTGCACGAGCCGAGCGCGCCATCGGTTCCCCCCGGAGTCGGTCGTCCTCATCCAGTGAAGCGCGGTTCGCGCGCGGACGCACGTGTGCACTGTGGACAGACGTGGGGAGCTGACGGTGCGAGCCGCTGTGAAGGGGACGTCTGACGTGGCCGCGATTCTCTATCCACCCGGCCCGGGACCCCCTACAGTGTGGCCATCCGCAGCACCCGAGGAGGCCAGCGTTGACCACCCCGTCCGTCGCCGAGCAGACCGAAGGCCTGACGATCCCGCGGCTGCTGCACCGCAACGCGGCCGAGTACCCGGACCTGCCGGCGATCACCTCGCTCGACCTCGAAGGCAAGCCGACACTCAGCTGGCTGGAGTTCCGCACCGCGATCGCCGAGGTGTCCCGCGGCCTCGCCGGGCTCGGGCTCGCCCGCGGTGACCGCATGCTGATCATGGCGCCCGGCTGCCCGGACCACATCGTCGCCGACCTCGCCGCGACGCACCTGTCCGCGATCCCGTGCACCGCCTACGCCACCCTCAGCCCGGACCAGATCCGGTTCGTCGCGCGGCACAGCGCGGCACCGGTCGTGGTGCTCGGCGGCGAGTCGGAGCTGACGCGCTGGCGGCCGGTGCTCGAAGACCTCCCGGCGCTGCGCCACATCGTCGTCATGGACGCGGCGGCGATCCCGGCCGGCGACGACCGGTTCCTCTCCTTCGCCTCATTGCGGGACCAGGGCCGGGAAGCGCTTGCCGCCGACCCCGGCGCGTTCGAGGCGTCCTGGCAGGAGATCAAGCCGGACGACCCGCTGTCCATGATCTACACCTCCGGCACGACCGGCGACCCCAAGGGCGTCGTGCTGTCGCACCGCAACGCCATCCACCAGGCGTACGCGGTCACCGAGCTGCACCACCCGCCGATGCACGCGACGAACATCGCCTACCTGCCGCTCGCGCACATCGCCGAGCGGGAGCTGTCGATCTACCTGCCGATCGTGTGGGCCGGCCACGTGCACACGCTCGCCGACCCGTCGGGTGTCGTCGGCGCGCTCGGCCAGGTGCACCCGGAGAGCTTCTTCGGCGTCCCGCGCGTGTGGGAGAAGATGGTCGCCGGGCTGAAGAACATGCTCGGCGGCGTGCCGGAGGACCGGCGGACCGCGCTGCTGCAGGCGAACGAACTGCTGCAGCAGGGCTACAAGCTGCGCAGCGCCGGGCAGCCGGTGCCGGCCGAGCTCGCCGAGAAGATCAAGCAGACCGACGAAGCCGCGCTCGCCCCGATCCGCGCGCTGCTCGGGCTCGACAAGGTGCTGGTCGCGTCCAGCGGCGCGGCCGCTCTGCCGGTCGAGATCATCTACTTCCTGGCCGGCCTCGGCATCGAGATCTGCGAGGTCTGGGGCCTGTCGGAAACGACCGGGGCGGCGACGTCGAACTCCGGCGAGGCGTTCCGCGCGGGCACGGTCGGCAAGCCCCTGGAAGGGGTCGAGGTGAAGGTCGCCGAAGACGGCGAGCTGCTGGTGCGCGGCCCGATCGTCTTCCTCGGCTACCTCCAGGAGGACGGGACGATCAAGGACGCCACCGACGCCGACGGCTGGTACGCCACCGGCGACATCGGCACGATCGACGAAGACGGCTTCGTGACGATCACCGACCGCAAGAAGGAACTGATCATCACCTCGAGCGGCAAGAACATCGCGCCCACCCGCGTCGAGGGCCTGCTCAAGGAGCACCCGCTCATCGGCCAGGCGGTCGCGATCGGCGACGACCGGCCGTACGTGACGGCGCTGATCGTTCTCGACGACGAGATCGCGCCGGGCTGGGCCGCGGCGAACGGCGTCGAGGCGGCGCCGGAGGAGCTCGCCGACCACCCGGCGGTGCGGGCCGAACTGGAACGGGCGGTCGAGTCGGCGAACAGCAGGCTGGCCCGGATCGAGCAGATCAAGCGCTACCACGTGCTGCCGAAGGCGTGGACGCCCGAGTCCGGCGAGCTGACCCCGACGCTCAAGCTCAAGCGCCGGGTCATCAACGACCGCTACTCGACCGACATCGAAGCGTTGTACGCGGCAACCCGCGACCCCGAACCCGCCGCCGGCGCCTGACCAACCCGCCACTTTCGCCGAGAAAGATGCGTCTGGGGCCCCTTCGGACGCCACTTTCTCTAGGAAAGATGCGTCTGGAGGGCCCTCGGACGCATCTTTCCTAGGGAAAGTGCGGCTTTGGAACGCAAAGTGGTCAGGCGGTGCGGGGCGAAGTGTCGGTCCACTTGCGCAGCCGGGGCGGGACGCGCTTCTCCAGGCCGTAGTTCTCCAGGTGGGCGGAGAAGACCTCGTCGAACGCCTTCTGGACCGTCTCGGTGTCCCACACCGGACGTTCGAGGATCGGCTGCTTGAGGAACGGCTGGCCCATGACGTGCAGCTGCGGGCCGTTGCACCGGATCATCTGGCCGGTGATGCCGTGCGAGCCCTCGCCGAGCAGGAACAGCACGACCGGCGCGATCCGCGACGGCGTGCGGTCGGGCGGGCACGCGCGCAGTGAGCGTTCGGACTTCCACACCATCCGCGTGTGGGCCAGCGGGCAGACGGCGTTGACGCGGATGCCCTGCTCTTCGAGGTCGAGCGCCCACGAGTAGGTGAGCGACGCGACCGCGCCCTTGCTCGCCGCGTACACGCCGAGCTTGCGCTGCCCGAGCGAGGCACCCGAGGAGATGTTGACGATCGAGCCGCCGGTGCCGGCGCCGACCATCGCCTTGATCGCGGCCAGGCCGGTGTTCACCACGCCCATGACGTTGACTCCGACGAGCTCGCGCGCCTGCTCGGCGTCGTCTTCCCAGGGCAGGGCCTCGTAGTTCAGGCCGGCGTTGTTGACCAGCCCGTCGATCCCGCCGAACTCCTTGACGCACAGGTCGACGATCTCCTGCGCCTCGCCTGCCTCGGCCACGCTGTGCCCGCTGGCCACGGCGCGGCCGCCGTGCGCGCGGATGTTCTCCGCCGTGCGCTCGGCCAGCTCGACGTCGATGTCGTTGACGACCACCGACCCGCCCGCGCGCGCGACGTGCACCGCGAACGCCTCGCCCAGGCCACGGCCGGCGCCGGTCACCACGACCGCCTTGCCCTGCATCAACCCGTCCATCGTCATCTCCCCGCTCTGCGCGCGCCGGCGGCGGCGCGGTCCGTCCACCCCGGCCGGCTCTCAGTCCAGTCTTGGCCCATTCGGTCCAGTGGGGAGTGACGCGACGACGAGCGGCCGTCGCCCTGCGCCGAGCGAATCCGGTTCGATCAGCCCGGAGTACCCACGCGCCGGTCACGGCTCACCCAGGCCCCCTCGATGGCGGGTAATCCGATCGGTTCGGAAGGGCAGCGGCGGCGGGCGTTCCGGAGACATCGGCGCGTAGCCGGCGGCATACTGTGAGTGCTTCCGGGTGGTCAGCCGTGACTCCCCCGGACGGGGTCGTCACTGGCGAGGCACAATGCGGGACGACCCACATTCACTCGATCGGGGGACGGTGGTTACGAGGTGACGACGCGCGCGACCCCCCGGCTCCGGGCCGTCCTGGCCAACCGGGAGTTCCGCGCGCTGTGGTTCGCCGAAACGCAGTCGATGCTCGGCGACCAGCTGACCATCGTCGCGCTGGCCATCCTGATCTTCGACCGGACCGGGTCGCCGCTGCTCTCGGCCGTCGTCTACTCGCTGACGTTCCTGCCCGCACTCGCCGGCGGGCTCGGGTTGTCCCAGCTCGCGGACCGCTTCCCGCGGCGCGCGGTGCTGGTGACCGGCTCGCTCGCGCAGGCCGTGCTGATCGGCCTGATGGCCGTGCCCGGGATGCCGATGGGCTGGCTGTTCGTCCTCTTCGTCTTCGCCCGGCTGGCGAACGCCCCCGGCAACGCGGCGCAGAACGCGCTCGGCCGGGAGATCTTCGCCGACGACGACGTCTACCTGCAGAGCCAGGACCTGCGCGGGATCACGAACAACACGGCGATGCTGGCCGGCCTCGCCGCCGGCGGCCTGCTGGTGACCGGCATCGGCACGTCCTGGGCGCTGGCGATCGACGCGGCGACGTTCCTGGTCGCCGCCCTCGCCGTGCGGCTGTCGGTGCTGCGGCGGCCGGCCGCGGGCGACGGCGGCACTCCCTGGTTCGGCGCCGTCCGGCAGGTTTTCGGCGACGAACGGCTCCGCGTGCTGCTCTACCTGTCGTGGCTCGTCGGCCTCGCGGTGATCCCGGAGGGCCTCGCCGCGCCGCTCGCCGCACAGCTCGGCGCGGGCGATCAGGCGGTGGGCTGGCTGCTGGCGGCCGATCCGCTGGGCTTCGTCGTCGGGACGTTCCTGCTGTCGCGGTTCGTCTCGACGGAGCACCGGCGCCGGCTGCTGGGGGTGCTGGCCGCGCTGCCGCTGGCCGCGCTCGCGGCGTTCGCGCTGCAGCCGAACCTGGCGTTCGCGCTGATCCTGCTCGCGCTGGCCGGCGCGACGGGCGCGTATGTCATCACGGTCTCGGCCACGTTCATCACGTGGGTGCCGAACGACATCCGGGGCAGCGCCGGCGGGCTCTACCGGACCGGGCTGCGGGTGGCCCAGGGGGTGGGCGTCGGCATCGGCGGGCTGGTGGCCCAATGGGCCGGTTCCGCGAACACGACGATCGCGCTCGCGGGGGCGGTGGGACTGCTGCTGGCCGTCCCGGTCGCGTTGTCCTGGCGCCGGGTCGGCGGTGCGGAACCGGAGCCACCGCCGTCATGAGCGGGGAACGGGCTCTCCGCGGCGGAACGGATCAGAAGTCACGGTTGGCCATCGGGGGTCACCTCTCCGTGCGAGCAAGATCATGAATGGCATTCGCGGACGCCGTGGGCGACAATTCGCGGGTGGTTCAGAAGTCGCGGTTGCGCATGGGGGCCACCTCCGTGCGGGGAGAGTCTCGCAGAACCTTTTGTGCCGCGTTCCCGGCAGTTCCTCCGGGACCTTGGCCGGCCTGTTGCTGTGGGATGGTACCCGGCTGGGGAATGCGTGAACACTCTGCCAGGTACCGATGAGATTACTCAAGGCCGCGACTAGCCTGGAAAGGAGGTGACCAATTGCATCCAGGACCGGACGGCGACCCGGGCGCGCCGCACGAGCCGGCCCCGGCACGGCCGGCGCACGCCGGCGCGGACCCGGCCGAACAGCGCGTGACCACGGACGGGTCGGCGAACACGACCGGTGGTCCGGTCGCGACCGCGCGGAGCGAGCACCCGTACCGGCCGCGCAACTGGGCACTGTGGCGCCGCCGGCCGGTGCAGGTCGCGTTCATGCTCGCGGCCGAGGCCGTCGCGGTCGCGATTCTCGTCGTCGCTTTCGCGCGCTCGCCGATTCCGTCCGGAAACGACTGGATCAATTTCGGGATTCTGGCGGCGGGCGCCACCGTGCACATCCAGCTGACCCAGCGCCAGGAAGAACGGCGGCGGAACCGCACGAAAACGGTGCTGATCGACCTCACCGCCGTCTGGACGTTTTCCGCCGCGATGATCCTGCCGGTTCCGCTCATTCTCTTCGTCATCGCGGTGATCCGGGCGCAGCACTGGTTCATCGCCCGCCGGCCCGCCCACAACTTCCTTTTCTCGTCGATCACGCACGGCCTCGCGGCCACGCTCGCGCACCTCACCTACACGTCACTCGGGCCGCACCTGGCGGGCCCGCCGGACTGGGGCGGCTTCCTCCGCGAGTTCGGCACGATCGTGCTCACCGGGGCCATCTACGAGGCCATCCAGATCGCGTACGTGGGCGGGGTCCTGCTGCTCGGATCCCCCGCCGGCCGCACGGTTCGCAACGTCCTCGGCAGCCCCGCCGACAACACGCTCGAAGCGATCACCATCGGCCTCGGGGCGGTGACCGCGATCCTGCTCGCCGCCGTGCCGCCGATGGTGGCGGTGATGGCCGTGGTCACCGTGGTCTTCAATCGCCTCGCGGAACTCGATCAGCTCCAGAACGACGTCCGGACCGACCCGAAAACCGGGATTCTCAACATGCGCGGCTGGTCGGAGTCGGCGGAGCGGGCACTGGAACGGACCGCTCGATCGGGTGATCAACTGGCGCTGCTGATGGTCGATCTCGACCACTTCAAGTGGATTAACGACACCTATGGACATCCGGCGGGCGACGACGTGCTCCGGACGGTTGCGCAAACCCTCGACGAAGTGACTCGGCCGAGCGACTTGGTCGGCCGTTTCGGGGGTGAGGAATTCCTCATTCTGCTCCCGGACATCGACGAAGACTCGACGTGGGACGCGGCCGAGCGGATACGGGTCGCGATCGCCAAGCTGCACATCGTGACGACGGACAAACGCGGCGACCCGGCGACGATCGCCGACCGGACCACCTCGATCGGGGTCGCTCGCCATCCCCGGCACGGTGACACCCTGGAGCGGCTGCTGCAGTCGGCGGACGCGGCGGTGTACCTGGCGAAGGAGAACGGCCGCGACCAGGTGTGCTTCGCACCGGACACCCCGGGCGGCGGGCTCCCGGCTCCGGACGAGTCGTGAGCCGAGCAGTCCCTCCAGGCCACGCTGCGGCCGCGTGGCCGGAAGGATTCACGCACCCAGGCGCACCGTGAGCTCCGACTTCACCAGCACCTCGGCGGAAGTCCCGGGCGCCGCCGAGCCGAGCCGCACGCGCTCGAAGGCCGGTCACGCACCCAGGCGCACCGTGAGCTCCGACTTCACCAGCACCTCGGCGCAGGTCCCGGACGCCGCCGGGTCGAGCCGCAGGCGCTCGCCGCGGTAGCCCGCCGATTCCAGGCGCAGCACGTGAGCCCCCGGCGCCGGTCGGGGGTGGCACCAGTGGCGGACGATCCCGGTGCCGTCCGGGTCCTTCGCGAGGACGAGGTACTCGTGGCCGAGATCGTCGCTCACCCGGCCGAGGCCGTTCCACCACAGCGCCCGCACCGCGAGGCTCTCGCCGTCGCACACCAGCTCGACCGGCGCATCGGCCCGGACGTCGACCCGGAACCCCCGCTCGCCGACCCGCACCGAGCGGACGTCGAGGAAGCCACCACCGGCCGGGCCCCGGGGCACCAGCACCTCCCGGCCACCTTCCTCCGGGCGCGGGGCCAACGCGGCCACCACCAGCTCCGCCGCCGATCGCCCGTCTTCAGTGTCCGGAACCGGCGCAACCCCGCGCAGCTCGTCCGCGAGCAGCCGCGCGCCCGCGGCCTCCGCCCAGCCCAGCGCCGCCGCGCGCAACCCCGGCTCCGCCTTCAGCCGGTCGAGCAGCGCGCCGCGCCGCCGTCCGCTGAACCGGGCCGCCCGGACCAGGCGAGCCGTCTCCGGGCCACCGGCCGCCGGGCCGAAGATCCCCGTCATCGCCCGGTCGAGCGCCCGCAGCTGCGAAGCCAGCACCACCCGCACGACCGCCGGCGGACAGCGGACAGCCAGCTCCGCGGGCGAACACTCGCGCAACGCCCGGGCGAGCGCGCCCAGCTCGGGCGGGACCGGACGCAGCCGCGCGCCCGGAGCCAGCCGCCGCAACGCGCGAACCGTGTTCTCCACCGGCGCCGAACGCCCGCCGGGATCGGTCGAGGCCACCGCACGCCCTCCTGGTCCGCCGCGCCCCCGAGACCATTCTCGCCGCCGCCCGCCCGCCGCGGAACGTAAGAAGGGGCAGCCCCCGCGCCACCCGATCGGGCAGAAGCGGTCCCGGGGGTTATCCCTGTGTCGCCGCCGTGGCGGGGCTGGCACCCTTGAGACCATGCCAGCCCCGACCGAGCCGTCTCGTGTCCGCCGACCCTGGTCGACGTCCGGCTGGCTGCTGCTGGTCCTGCTGATCGTCTTCGCCTTCGGCCTGATCGCTTCGCGCCCGCCGTCACCGCCGGACCAGGGGCCGCCCACCGGGGACGTGCTCGCCGCGCAGAACGCCATCGAGGCGCTGGTCCACCCGGGCCCGCACCCCGACGCGCTCGCGCGGCTGCCGAAGGACTTCACCGCGCTCAGCGGCGTCACCCCCGGCGCGATGCCGGCCCGCGACGGCACGGTCCGCGCCGTCCACGTCGACGGCGGCTGCTCGACGCCGTGGGGCGACGACAACACGAAGTGGGACTACGCCGTGCCGTGCAAGGCCCACGACCTCGGCTACGACCTGCTGCGCTACGCCGACCGCAAGGGCCACCCGCTCGGCCCGGAGGTCCGCGAGGCCCTCGACAACCAGCTCTCGCACGACATGCACCACGCCTGCGACCTCAACCCGATGGACTCCGCGGGCACCTGCCGGATCGTCGCGTCCTTCTACTCGGCCGGGCTGGTCGTCAACTCGTGGCACCAGCGCTGGGGCCCGCCGGTCGGCGATCCGATCGGCCCGATGGTCGCCGGCGTACTCGTCATCGGCTGCCTGCTGGTGGTCCGGCTGCGCGGCTGGCTGCGCGCCCGCCGCGAGCCCCGGCTGCCGGTCCCCGCCACCGCCCCGGCCTCGGTCGGCCGGTGGGCGCTGCTCGGCGCCGGCGGGGTTGTCCTCCTGCTCGTCGGCGAATCGGTGACGGCGCTCGCGCACTGGGCCGGGGCACCCGAGACGTCGCTTTGGCCGCTGACCTGGCTCGCCCAGCTCGTCCCGCTGATCTTCTTCGCCGGCGGCCACGCCAACGCGGCCGGCTGGCGCACCGAACAGGACCACGGCGGCGGCTACCGCCACTTCCTCGCCGAACGCGCCAGCCCGCTGCTGCGCCCGGCGTTGATCTTCGCGGTCGTCGCCCTCCTGACGCCGCTCGCGCTCGAGCTCCTCGGCATCCCGGCCGGGACGACCGCGACGGTCATGCGGATCGCCCTGCACCCGCTGTGGCTGCTCGGGGTCTACCTGCTGACGATCGTCTGCACACCCCCGCTGCTGGCCCTGCACCGCCGCGCGCCGGTGGCCGCCGCGGCCGGGCTGCTGGCGCTGGTCGTCGCCGGTGAAGCCGCCGCCGATGCGACCGGCTCGCCGTTGCCCCGCTTCGCGGCGACGTTCGCCCTCGCCCTCCTCGCCCAGCAGCTCGCCTTCGCGCACGCTGACGGCGTACGCCCATCTCGACGCCTTCTCGTCGCGGCCGCCGCGACCGGGGTCACCGGCCTCGCCGTGGCGAGTGTCCTGCGGGACGGGCCACCCGTCCTGCTCGGCAGCCCGGGCGCCCCGGCGGCGTTCTCGGCCCCGCCGTGGGGTGTGCTGCTGCTCGGCCTGGTCCAGCTCGGCGTGCTCGGGCTCCTGGCCGGCCCGCTCGGCAGGTTCGCCGAGCGGCCGCGCGTCGCCGCCGCGTGCCGGTTCGTCGTGCGCGCGCCGATGAGCCTCTACCTGGCGTTCCTCGCCGGGATGCTGCTGCTCGTCGCCGTCGTGTACCTGCCCGGCCGGATCGCCGACGGGCTGAGCTGGCTGATCCGGCCGCGCACGCTGGTCGCGGTCGGGCTGCTCGCCGTGCCCGCGACGCTGGTGTTCTGGTGGTTCGAACGGCACGGCCACCACGGACGGCGGCCCCGCGCGGCCGAGCTCCCCGGCCGCCGGACGGTGGTGCTGACCAGGGCCGCGGCCGGGTTCGGCATCGGCTACGCGACGCTCGGCGTGTTCGGCTTCGCGCTGACCCGCTTCGGCGGGGTGGCCGCCGACGCCGACCTGCTGGGCCTGCGGCTCGACCCGATCCAGAGCCTGGTGCACCTGCTGCTCGGGGTGTTCCTGCTGCACACGATCCGGCTCGGGGCCGGCGCGGCGACCGGCACCTGGCTGACCACGGCGCTCGCCTGCGCGCCCTCGCTCCTGTTCGCCGACGGCGGCGGCACTTCCGAGCTCCTCGGCGTCACGCTCCACGCGGCGACGGCCGGGTTCGCCCTGCTCGCGACGGCGGGCACCCTGCTGCCGGCCCGCAGACCGGCAAATGCGACGTCCTGACCAGGCGAAACCGGCGCTCCTGCGGGAAACTGGGTGGTGCGTGCCACATTCCCGGGGGGATGTGTAACGCTACGGCAACCCGGGGCAGGCACCATGCGTCCCAACCCGTAGCACGACCGATCGATGCAGTGAGGAGTCGCCCGCGTGGATCATCCGCCTCGGAACGGGCAAGGCGACCGCCGCCCCGCCCGGCCCCGGCCGGACGAGCCAGGCCGGCGCGCCACCCCTCCGCCTCGTCGGCCCGCACCACGCCGTGAGCCGGTCGACGCG